>NZ_CAWMYC010000111.1:0-81908 GCF_963872035.1 Scytonema sp. HK-05 | reverse complement strand
GTTCGTTTGTGGACTCTTCAAGAATCCCCCGGCTTTTAGCCGTGGGGAGTATCAAGTATTGTGGTACGGTTACCTAACAACTGGCTTAGATACTCACCCGCTTCATGACTAGAATAAGCATGGGGTTCCCCTTCCGGCGACATTTCGACAATTTCTCCCTTAAGCAGTTCAACTTGGCGATCGCTCAAAATGCCGGCGGCAATCATGCGGTGATATTCGTCAATCGTCCATTTAGCAGCGATAACGGTCATGGCGATTGATTCCTCCCAATGATTCTTTTTATTTTCTCATCTTAAAGCGACTGCAACTCATTGCACTCTCAACTCAGCACCCGTTGTCCATGCAAAGACCCTTTACGTGTTAATATCTTCGAGAGCAAGGTGCAAGGGATGAAAAATGTCAAATTAGATGCATGGGAAGAAAAAGTACTCAAAAACTATCTTGATGGAATAAGCCTCATAAAAATTCCTGCTTCTCGCAAAAAACGCTTAGTCGTACTCAGGTGGTTAGTCAGAAAATTTGAGCCAGAGGTAACTTATACAGAACGTCAAATTAATGAAATTATTGCTCGTCATCACTCTGACTACGCAACATTGCGACGAGAACTCATTGGTTATCAACTTATGGAGCGAGAAAATGGTTTTTACTGGCGATTGCCAGCAGCCCTTTGGAAGTCCGAAACTGAAATCATGAAGCGGACTGAGTTGTAGACAATAATCCTACGTTTGATGGTGCGATCGCGCATTTTGAGGAGAAAATCAAGTCAAAGTTCCAAGTATTGCAACACACAAAGGAAGGGTGTATGGCATGGATTTATCTTCTGATTGCTGGTCTGTTTGAAGTTGGATGGGCAATTAGTATAAAGTATGCACAAGGGTTTACTAGGCTCGGTCCCAGTGTCGCTACAATCGCCCTGATGATATTCAGTTTCGGCTTTTTGTCAATAGCCCTTCGCACACTGCCAGTTGGCACTGCTTACACTGTATGGACAGGTATAGGAGCCGTCGGTACAGTTTTTTTAGGTATAGTTTTATTTCAAGAACCTATTGAAGTGCGCCGCCTGACTTGCATCGGCTTGATTGTCATAGGTGTGGTAGGACTTAGGCTCGTCTCTCCAGAGTAACCCTCATTTAGTGTTTAATTTCTAAATTGAGAATGTAACTTCCCAGTTGGACATTTCCAGCTAACAATTCGTATTCCACTCGCAACTGCTCAGGTATTGGGTCTGCCTTCAGTATTAGGCTACGGGTAAAATTATGCAGGCGGATAGGTTGGTTATGTTGTGATGATTCATTCGGCAACCAATAGCGAGTCCTGCCATACGCGCCCTGTTGCCAAAAGTGACGGTAACTCAACTGAGCGTTACCTTGCTGTGTCATAGTCACTTGATTAGGAGCAATTTCCAACCACCATTGCTGGGGAGTACTAGGGAGATGAGGATGATCTTGCTCTTGGCAAGGTGTGTTCTCTAGATTTTGAGAGTTTTGCACAACAGATTCGTTTACAGACGGTGCGGTCAACAGTAAGAGGAATCGGTTGCGGTCTTTCTGATACACTGTTACCGCAGTTTCAACGACAGACCAAACTGGCTGGTCTGTGGAAATGAGTGATAGGCAATAGGGCTTGCGATAGTAAGTTAGCATCAGGCGATAAGGGCTAGAAGCTAGTAAGGGACAAGAAATCAAGGATTGTGATCTGGATCAACCAGAAATATTAATATACATTTTTACCGCTGATTTTTTTGAGTTGGTTAATGAAAATTAGCTTGAAGGCAAGCTAATTGTGAGCAAGTCGGAAGTCACCTGTTTGTCCTACACAGATGCTGCATTGAACCGAGGAATTCCAAATTATCAATAACTATCGACATCCAAAGCTTCAGCCAGATTGAGAATGGCAGAACAAGCCGACAATGGTGCCTAGAAAAAGTAGTTATTTTCAAGTAAGGCGGCTAAGATTCGCGTAGCGTAAAACTTATAAAGTTATTTAGGAGAATGAGAATATGTTTAAGGACGATGTAGCTCGGCTTTCTAGCATTAGGACGCAGCAGAGGGTATGTGAGGTGGGTTGGTTTGCCGATCTATGCGGGGGTGACACAGATCGTTTAGGAAAGCTTGATCCCTCTCGGCGTAGCAACTACGAGCACTGCCGTGATATTGTACTGACAGCTGATTCTTTAGGCTATAAGAATATTCTACTGCCCACAAGCTATATGTTGGGTCAGGAAGTATTACCTTTTGCTTGTGCGATCGCATCTGAAATACAGCAGATCAGCTTACTCACCGCAATACGTACAGGCGAGATCCACCCTCCGATGCTGGCACGTCATCTTTCGACGTTAGACCATCTGTTGCACGGACGGCTCACCGTAAACATCATTAATTCCGAACTACCTGGTCTTGTCGAAGACCCAGAGTATCGGTATCAACGGTGCAAAGAGGTGATCGAGATTCTTCAACAGGCGTGGACGCAAGAGAGGATAGAGCTTCAAGGGCAGATTTATCGCTTTAGCTTACCTAGTGACCCAGTGAAACCGTATCAGCAAAATGGCGGACCGCTGCTTTACTTCGGTGGTATCTCAGCAGGTTCTCGTGAAGTGTGTGCCGAATATTGCGATGTCTTTCTGATGTGGCCTGATACTGAAGAAGGACTGTTTGAGAGCATGCAGGATCTCTCAAAAAGGGCTGCTACCTATGGACGGCGTATCGATTTTGGACTCCGCATTCATGTAATTGTACGCGAAACCGAGGAAGAGGCGCGTCTATGGGCAAAAACCTTGATATCGGAACTCGACGCATCTCGCGGTGCACAACTGAAATCTCGCGCTCAAGATTCTCGCTCCGTAGGCGTGTTAAAACAGGATGCTTTGCGATCGCTTGGCGACGAAGACGACTACATAGAGGGGAACTTATGGATGGGAATAGGACGAGCGCGTTCCGGGTGTGGTGCAGCACTCGTGGGAAATCCCTCGCAGATACTTCAACGGCTGCATCGTTATATGGATATGGGAATCCGAGCATTCATTTTCTCCGGCTATCCCTTGATTGAAGAATGTCACTATTTTGCAAAGCTTGTGTTGCCTCATTTGCCAAACGTTAGGCTTGCAGAACTTCAAGGACGCCTACCTACCCTGCAGCCGATGACACCCCTCACAACAGGAGAGATCCGATAGGCAGCAACCAAGGAATTCGATCAGGATTTGACGTCGGAGGGGGGCTTGGGTAAAGTTTCCTTGAAGACGACTCTTTTTAAGGAATCTAAGAGGATGTCTGAGAAGTCAAAAATGTCATGCTGAACGGAGCGACAGCGCAGTGAAGCATCTCACAAATCCACGGTGAATAGGGATTCTTCGCTCCACTTCGTTACGCTCAGAATGACAAAATATACCTTATCCAATCTTTTCAGACATCCTCTAAGGAATGTACTGATGCTTGAAGAGAAAACAATCCTGATCACAGCAGCCACAAAAGGCATCGGCAGAGCTCTGGTGTCGAGGCTTGAAACACACAATATTAGAGAGACTTACTCCCTAATTTAGGCTTGTGGATGATAGTAAGCAGACAGAAAACCTTGGTACATTTGTCAGACAGATATCAATCACACTCGAAAAAATTCTAAAATTAATGAGACACTTATCTTGTAAAAGTCTGTAATAAATATTTATGCCGCCTCGTTGGCCTCGTGAACCTGATCGCAAAGACCCTGCTTACCGTAAGTTAGATGACCGGATGAATTTTGCCGTTCATGTGGCGATATTTGCGGCAATTAATTCTGGTTTGTGGTTTTTCCATAACTTCAATTCAGCTACTTGGGAGTGGCTACCTTGGTTAACAGGTCTTTGGAGCGTAGTGCTATTAGGACATTTGATTTATATTTCGGCGATCGCCAACTACTCACAAACACCACCCACATCCACCTGAAGATGGACACCACAGGCTAGGGCGATTGTAACTTGTGGTGGTAGAGCCAATCTAGATATTTGAGCGATAATGTCTACAGGATGAGAGTTCCCGCTCATTATATAGGGTTATTTTTATGGCTAAGACTAACACAACAGAATTACTCGAAGCCCTAGCAGCAGAGATTGGCGAAAATGTTTATATAGATATTGCCAAGTGGCACCTTTACTTATCGGATGCTAAGCTGCATACTGTAGTTGCAGAACAAGTGTATCCCTTAATTACCGCCAGTAAACCAGTCGAAGAGGAAGAAGTCATACAAGCCCTAGAATCTATTCGCGTTAAGATTGGCGGTGGAAGAAGAGAACTTCCTCTGATTGATTTACTACCCCTGCAATGCCAGGTCAACCTAGTAGATATTTTAGAAAAATATCAGCGGGATATGTAATTTGAGGACTCTGCTTGTCTTGTAATCTGCTTTTCCCTATGAAATAGGAGAAAGTAATAACTAAGTATCAGTTCAATAATAAGTATTCCTTAGAAGAAACACCAGACAAGATAGGAGTGATACACACTCTAGTTCTGTTTTTTGTGACTTTTATTCATTGCATATCTCATATGAGGGTGTTTTAGCAATCCACCCGGAGTGTATGTAAAACTAGTTTCGAGAAACTAGTTTTCGTTTTCATGTAAATTTCTCGAGGCTATTTTTATGCTTTTACAACTCAAAGATAGTGGTGAATTGGTGAAAGTTATTGATGTTCAGGAATTGCTCAACCCCAATCAGGACGTTGTTCATGCACAACAGCAAGAAGGTCAAGAAGAGCAACAAGCTGATTCTTATAAAAAAGAAAATCTAGTTTTTCCATCTGGTGAGAGTTTACCACGTTGTTGGTTAGATGCCGACTATAGAAACGGCAAAGCTTCTTGATTCTAGAAATCAAGATTTTTTGGGATTTCATTTGAATTTCAATACTAGGGACTGGGAATAGAGACTATTGTTTCAGTAGGATTCGGTAGAGAATCTATATAGCAATCCTATTTGATTTGTGAAAATTGAAAGTTCAGATTCCCGACTTCTTAAAGAAGTCGGGAATTTTGTTGTTCACGTAGCCGAAGGGAGCCGGTAGGGCTTATGATTTAGCTTACTTTGCGGGCAATAGCCGGATTGGCTGAGAAACCGACACTCACCCTTTGCAGGAGTGTGGGAGTATGCCACGTAAGCTTTGTTTGACAAGCCGTGACTTCGAGTTACTATACTTCAGAAGATGCTGTTTTTTCTGCTACCTCGACGACTTCACCCTCACCACGCGGGAAAAATTTCTTTGTTATCCAGTACGTGAAAATGTGAGAAAGTAATCCCAAAGGACCAGCAAACAAGCAAAGTGCCAACGAATGAATTGTCCAAACCCCTGTTTTCTGTCCTTCCAAATAAATGTAGCGCCCGACAAATAAATCGAAGGTCAAAAAATGAATCCAACCAATTGCAGTCACGTTTTCATTAGCAAATGCTCGGGCAAGATCCGCTAATTGAGGGCTCGATAAAGCTTGGGCGTTTTCTGGCGTGATACTGGTAACAAACAAATACAAATACGCTGCTGCTAAAGGCACAAAAGCAAGATAAGATTCCATAACCCTTTGTGTCACTTTCCACTTTGGTAGGAAAATCATTAATGCCCAAAAAGGCAAAACGAAAAGATTAGCAACGTTGAAAATTTGAACGATAGACATAGTGTTTAAAAGTTAGGAGTTCCAGAAATTGTTATATTTCAACTTTCAAGAGTTAATTATATGAAACTCTAACCACAGATACACACAGATAATTCATCTGTGTCCATCTGTGTCCATCTGTGGTTCAATTTTCAAATCTAATTTGTTAAACTTATCAACTGTGACTCAATCTCAAAAGAGTTCAAATCACGACCAATGAAAACTAAACGGGTTTGCCTTGCTTCTTGTGGTTTCCAAGGGCGATCGTAAAATTGTTCCACTCGAGTTCCCACGCCTTGCATCACCAAACGCATAGGTTTATTTGGAACCGCCACAAAGCCCTTAATGCGGTAAATTTCTTGCTGTTGTGCCAGTGTTTGCAACTGATGCCGCAGTTTTTCTGGGTCAAAGGCACGGTCTAAAATCACATGAGTTGAGATAATATCTTCATCGTGGTCGTGTTCTTCTTCAGTGTCGTGATGACTGGGACGGGTGTCTAGGTTGTCTTCGACTGCAGCTTGAAATCCTAATAGTATAGATGGGTCGAGCTTACCTTCAGAACTCTCTACAATCTTCACAACCCTAGGCAACTCTTGTTTAATCAACTCCTCAACTCTTGCCTTTGTCTCACCATCGACCAAATCATTTTTATTCAACACCACCAAATCAGCACAAGCAAGTTGGTCTTCAAACAGTTCTTGCAAGGGTGTTTCGTGTTCTAGACTATCATCTGCCTGCCGCTGCGCCTCCACCGCCTCTGGATCGCTGGCAAATGTCCCTGCTGCGACTGCTGCACAATCTACCACAGTAATCACAGCATCCACCGTAGCAGCGTTGCGAATTTCATGCCAGCGAAAAGCCTTCACCAGTGGTTTTGGCAACGCTAAACCAGAAGTTTCAATCAAAATGCAGTCTATGCTATCTCGCCGCTTGATCAGCTGTTGCATTGTCGGCAAAAACTCTTCCTGCACAGTGCAGCACAAGCAGCCATTGGTTAATTCAAAGATATTATCACTGTCATTACCATCTTCTGGGCAAATTTGACAGGACTTCAACAATTCGCCATCAATACCGAGTTCTCCAAATTCATTGACTAAAACAGCAATGCGGCGTCCCTGGTTATTTTGTAGCAGGTGACGAATCAGGGTAGTTTTGCCACTACCTAAAAATCCGGTGATGATGGTAACGGGAATTTTTGTAGCCATTGTTTAATTGAAATTTTGCACAGAAAGCATGAAATCAGCCTTTTGCATTTTCCCTCATCACCGAGTCGATTGGAAATCAGAAGGTGTGACAAAAAGAGCTATCATCCAAAGCTAATATTCCATGAATCAAGCCAGACAACAGTTAGGATCTGCTGTAACTTCTGCCCATCTGCCCACGCCATTGCTCAACTTACCGAAACACTGGTGTCATTTTGGGAGAATCCAGGAAAACATCAGCATGGTGGAATCACAGAATATCTGTATCAAGTAGCGCCCTCTCAAGAATATTTTTCTGCATCCTCATGTTGTCTTGGCGGTTGGTTTCCTAAAAAACACTTGAACTATAAAGAGTTAATATAGAATTATTAAGGCTTGTTTACAGAATTTTCAAAACCACCCGAGTTCTGTTAAAGCATTCCACCACTAGATATAAGTTCTAAAGTCCTCTCTAGATTTTATCCAAACGCGCATATGACGCTCCCAATCCGTAACGTCGCCATCATTGCCCACGTTGACCACGGCAAAACAACCCTTGTTGACGCTCTCCTGAAACAATCCGGCATCTTCCGTGAAGGAGAAGACGTTCCGGATTGCGTCATGGACTCCAACGCTCTTGAACGGGAGCGGGGAATTACAATTCTTTCCAAAAACACTGCGGTTCGATATGGAGAAACGCTAATCAACATTGTCGATACCCCCGGACACGCTGACTTCGGCGGTGAAGTCGAACGTGTACTCGGCATGGTTGACGGTTGCATCCTCATTGTTGATGCCAACGAAGGTCCCATGCCCCAAACACGCTTTGTTTTGAAAAAAGCCCTAGAAAAAGGACTGCGCCCCATCGTCGTCGTTAACAAAATCGACCGTCCCCAAGCAGATCCGCATGGTGCTACAGATAAAGTATTGGATCTGTTTCTGGAACTAGGGGCAGATGATGACCAGTGTGATTTTCCCTACTTGTTCGCTTCCGGTTTAAGTGGCTACGCCAAAGAAAAGTTGGAAGATGAAGCCAAGGATATGCAGCCGATGTTTGAAGCTATCCTGCGCCATGTACCAGCACCAGTGGGTGATCCAGAGAAACCACTGCAATTACAAGTGACAACCCTGGATTATTCCGAGTATCTGGGACGGATTGTCATTGGCAAAATTCACAACGGCATTATCCGCATGGGGCAGCAAGCCGCTTTGATGAAAGAAAACGGCGAAACTGTCAAGGGAAAAATCAGCAAGCTGATGGGCTTTGAAGGGCTAAAGCGGATTGAAATCACAGAAGCATCCGCTGGCAATATCGTAGCTGTAGCAGGGTTTGCCGATGCCAACATTGGGGAAACAATTACTGACCCCAACGATCCCCAAGCATTGCCACTGATTAAGGTAGATGAACCAACATTGCAAATGACCTTCTCGGTGAATGATTCGCCGTTTGCTGGTCAAGAAGGCAAGTTGGTGACATCGCGGCAAGTGCGCGATCGCCTCTTCCGCGAACTAGAAACCAACGTCGCCTTACGCGTTGAAGAAACCGACTCCCCGGATAAATTCCAAGTTTCCGGACGTGGAGAACTCCACCTGGGCATTTTAATCGAAACCATGCGCCGCGAAGGTTATGAGTTTCAGGTATCCCAGCCACAGGTGATTTACCGCGAAGTCAACGGGCATCCTTGCGAACCTTACGAACTTTTGGTATTGGATATTCCTGAAGATGCCGTTGGCAGTTGTATTGAACGACTCGGGCAACGCAAAGGCGAAATGCAAGATATGCAAGTTGGTGCTAACGGACGCACCCAGCTAGAGTTTGTCATTCCCGCCCGTGGATTAATCGGTTTCCGGGGTGAATTCATGCGGATGACTCGTGGTGAAGGTATCATGAACCACAGTTTCCTTGACTACCGTCCTCTCTCTGGTGATATTGAGGCTCGTAACAAAGGCGTCTTAATCTCATTTGAGGAAGGGGTTTCCACCTTCTACGCCATGAAGAACGCCGAAGATAGAGGTGTATTCTTTATCACTCCAGGAACCAAGGTTTACAAAGGCATGATTGTGGGAGAACACAATCGTCCCCAAGACTTGGAACTGAACGTTTGTAAAACAAAGCAACTCACCAACCACCGTGCATCCGGCGGTGATGAACTGGTGCAGCTGCAAGCACCAGTAGACATGAGTCTAGAGCGTGCTTTGGAATACATCGGACCCGATGAACTGGTGGAAGTCACTCCCCAGTCAATTCGTCTGCGGAAGGTGGCGAAGAAGTTAGCTAAACGCTAGATAGTCTTGTAAAGATGCGTTATGGCGCATCTGTCAATAGACTTGTTACAAAAGTCTGTATTTAGTCAAGAACCACAGATGAACACCGATACACACCGATAAATTATCTGTGTGCATCTGTGTCCATCTGTGGTTTTATTTTCATAGCAGGCATCAATACAATGGCTGGCTATATGTTATTAGTGGCGTAAGTTTTGCCCTGTTTGGGATAGCAGCAATCTTACCAGCGCGATCGCGACGCCTCTAAACAACGTTTTACTGGACAATAGTGGACATTGGGTGAAAACTGTACGAGTAACCATCTTTGCGATGGATTGGCTGACAATGCTTGTGACGAATAGACTGCAATTTTCCTAATGGAGTAGTCACATCAAAAGCACCGCTTTTGGGTTTAGTTGTCCAGCGTCTTCCGATTTAACGTGTGACAGCAGGAGACGATTTAACAATCGAATTAGAAATCCTCAACCAGACCAACCGACCTGTTACTCTGCTGCAAGTTCAAGATATATTACCTATTATCTTAGGCAAAGCAGTACACAAGACCTAGCGGCAGCAGTTGGGTGCTGTGGCATAATGTATCTTTACCCGACGAACAGGTGATAGTGAATAGAGATTATCCACGGATAGTGTTGGACTCTCAACAACCACTCCAACCCCAGTTGCAAAAAACAATAAGTTAAGAAGAAATACAAATTTCTTGGATTCAAATTTTCAATGAATGCAGCGAAATGGCATTTCTATATGATTTGCAAGATGCATGCCAGTACCAGTATACTCTGCTCCCCGTGCAGTTTTCACCAATCCAAAATCCATGCATTCAAAATCCAAAGTCTCTATAAATAGGGGGAATCATCCCTAGTTATAGCTCCCATAGGCTGCGGTACAATGCAAAGAAATGTTTAAATTATGAGTCGCCGATCCCATGATTTCACCAGAAGTTAACACAAAATCCAGCGAACACAGCCTAGAGGCAATGCGACATTTTTCCGAACAATACGCCAAGCGCACTGGAACGTACTTCTGTTCTGAACCCTCTGTGACAGCAGTTGTCATTGAAGGACTTGCCAAGCACAAAGACGAACTTGGAGCTCCTTTGTGTCCCTGTCGCCACTATGAAGACAAAGAAGCGGAAGTCAAAGCGACTTTTTGGAACTGTCCATGCGTCCCAATGCGAGAGCGCAAAGAGTGCCACTGTATGCTGTTCCTCACTTCAGATAATGACTTTGCAGGGGATCAGCAAGAAATCTCTTTAGAAACAATCAAACAAGTGCGAGATAGCATGGCATGAACGAAGGAATGCCCGATGAGTTTTGGCAAGGTGTCGAGCAGTTTAATGCTGGGGAGTACTATGCCTGTCATGACACCTTAGAGGCTCTGTGGATTGAAGCAGCAGAGCCAGAAAAAACTTTTTATCAAGGCATTCTGCAAATTGCTGTGGCGCTGTATCATCTAAGTAACCACAACTTGCGTGGTGCAATGATTTTGTTGGGTGAGGGTAGCAATCGCCTGCGACGTTACCCATCAGAATATGGCGGCATTGATGTAGACGAAGTATTAAGCCAGAGTGCGGCATTGTTGACCGCACTACAACAAACAGAGCCAGAAAAGATTGCTGCCCTTAAGCTGGGTGAAGATGAAGCTTTGCCCTTGCCCAGGATTATACAAGTGAATCATGAAAAAGAGTAAAGAATTCAAAAAAATATTAAATAATTATTAAGATATTTGAAATTCAAGCTAGTTGGCAGTAGAAGCAAATCTGTGTGCTTTCGCAGTCAACAAAACAAGTTCGTTTCTAGACTAAGTAGCATACATTGCAAAGGACGGAACCCCACCATGCTCCTAGTTGGCACGAGAGAAACCCTTTGCGCTCGCAGGCAGGGGAAGTTTGGCGTCAGCCACTCCTTGGGGTGAGGTTCTAAGGGAACTGCTAGGTAACAAACCGGACGTGATATGAAACCTTAAAGATGGGGAAAGCGTCAATAGTCTTAGTTTTAACCAGTTACTATCCAAACAAAAGTCCAGAAAGTGTATTTTATTTCTGGTTAAAGTAGTTGAGAGAATTGGAATAACAATCAGAAATCATAAATTCTAAATTGCTATGATGCCCCACTATCAATTGCCTCAATTTCATAAGCGTCGTTTGGGCTTAGCCTTGATGCTACCAGTTGCACTTTTGGGCGCAATGACATTTCCCTGCCAACTGCAAAGAGCGACTGCACAAACACCTCAAGCACCTGCTGGGCAAAATCGTCCTCTCTACATCCGTGGCAAACAGCAAGAGTATAACTCTAAAACACAAGTGGCAACTGTTCGCGGTGACGTAGAACTGTCTTATCCAGGACGAGGTATTCAGGCAACTGCTGCCCAAGCACAATACTTTACCCGCGAACGTCAAATTGTTCTCAGTGGCAATGTTTATGTTTTACAACAGGGCAGTAATAGTATAAAAGCTGACACAGTGACGTATCTGATTGACGAAGGGCGATTTGTTGCTACACCCAAATCAGGTCGTCAGGTAGAATCAATCTACATGGTCAACGACAATCAAGTTAACAATCAAGCTCCTGGATCTGCTCCGGCAACCGCGCCTCTAAAGAAAACTAACCAGCAGCGATAACTGAGTAAAGGGCGCAGACAAGTGAAAATTGTCTTAGAAAATATCCACAAATCTTACGGCAAGCGAGTTATCGTCAATCGCGTTAACCTTTCTGTTGCTCAAGGCGAAATCGTTGGATTACTTGGTCCCAATGGCGCTGGTAAAACGACAACTTTTTACATTGCCACAGGGTTAGAAAAACCAGACCAAGGAAGCGTTTGGTTAGACAATATAGATGTGACTCCATTGCCAATGCATAGAAGGGCGCGGCTAGGTATTGGTTATTTAGCGCAGGAAGCAAGTATTTTTCGCCAGCTTAGCGTGCGAGACAATCTTCTTTTAGTGCTAGAGCAAACTAATGTACCACGCTGGGAATGGGCACGGCGAGTGGAAAGTTTGCTACGGGAGTTTCGTTTGGAAAAGTTGGCTAATAGTAAAGGAATTCAACTTTCTGGAGGTGAAAGACGCCGAACGGAATTGGCAAGAGCCTTAGCAGCTGGAAGGGAAGGACCAAAATTTTTATTTTTGGATGAACCATTCGCTGGAGTTGACCCAATCGCAGTCTCAGAAATTCAGCAAATTGTGGCGCAACTGCGCGATCGCCATATGGGCATTTTAATTACAGATCACAACGTCCGCGAAACTCTTGCGATTACGGATCGCGGATATATTATGCGCGAAGGGCAAATCCTTGCTTCTGGCACCTCTAGCGAACTCTATAATAACCCGCTTGTCAGACAATACTATCTAGGCGATAAGTTCCAAGTCTAGATTAAGAATTTGAAATTAAACTTTTCAAATATTTTTTTGTTTTTTATTTTTCAATGGCTCATGACTTCTGACTAATGGCTAAATACAAGTCTTTCTACACCCTTAATTCGCTGCTGCCATTTTCGATCATGGATCGCTACTTGACGAGGGAATTGCTGCCAACATTTTTGTTTGGTGTTGGGGCTTTCGCTTCCATCGGCGTCACAATAGATGCGATGTTCGAGTTGGTGCGGAAAATTGTCGAATCCGGGCTACCGGTAGGGATTGCCGTTCAGGTGTTTGTGTTAAGGCTGCCAGAGTTTATCGTTTTAGCCTTCCCCATGTCTACCCTGCTGGCGACTTTGATGACTTACAGTCGTCTTTCAAGCGAAAGCGAACTGATCGCTCTGCGCGGCTGTGGGGTAAGTGTCTATCGGATGGTGCTAACCGCTGTGATGTTGAGTTTGGTAGTCACAGGAATGACCTTTGTGTTTAACGAGCATCTTGCACCAGCCTCAAAATATCAAGCATCTCAAATTTTGGACAAAGCTTTAAAGTCAGAGCAGCCAAGTATTGTTAAGCAGCAAAATATATTTTATCCAGAATACCAAAAGGTCAAGCAGGAGGATGGTAAGGGTCAGAAAAAAATTCTGAACCGCCTGTTTTATGCTGACGAATTTGATGGCAAGCAGATGAAAGGCTTGACGATTATAGACCGTTCAACAGAAGGTTTAAGTCAAATTATTGTATCAGAATCAGGCGAGTGGAATCCATCTCAAAACCTCTGGGATTTTTACAACGGTACCATCTATTTGGTCGCCCCAGACCGCTCTTATCGCAATATCCTACGGTTTGAACACCAACAAGTGAAATTGCCTCGTACAGCACTAGATTTGGCGCAGAAAAGCCGAGACTATGGTGAAATGAACATTGCCCAATCGCTGGAACAATTGGAGATTGAACGCCTCGGCGGTGATGAGCCAAAAATTCGCAAACTCGAAGTCAGGATTCAACAAAAAATAGCCTTACCATTTGTCTGTGTCGTTTTTGGCTTGGTTGGTGCAGCAATGGGAACCATACCTCAGCGCACAGGTCGAGGCACAAGTTTTGGTATAAGTGTCATCGTTATATTTACGTACTATATACTTTATTTTATTACCGGTGCTTTAGCACAGGCGGGTATTTTTTCTACTATTGTGGGAGCTTGGTTGCCGAACTTCCTAGGGTTAGGAATAGGTACATTCTTATTGATGCGGGTAGCACAAAGATAAATTTTCTACTAAAATCCACCTGCAGGTGATGACTGATAACTGTGGAGTAGGTAGGATAAAAGTAAAATTCAAGTTCGTTTGTGATATCTCCTGACGGTTTGGAGTATACCCAGTAACGGCGAAAAATTCTTGGGGTTAATTGGGTACTCGCGAATCATAGAAAAATGAAAATTGCTATAAGTCAACGAGAAAAGCTTCATACGGAAACGACTGCTTTGAACTTTTCTGAAGTTTTGCCACTTTCTTTGTAAACCCAAACTTTATTGCCCATGTCACGCCGCCATTATCCTCCCGCGCACTTACGCTATCTCAAAGCTAGGTTATGGAACTTATCGCGACCTGGTTTTTGGGGAGCAGCAATTTTTTTATCGGTCGTAGGTCTGACCATTAAAGAATACTGGGCAAATCCAAGCTTTTTTACTGATTGGCAAAAAAACCAATTCGCTGCAAACCAGCCTGCCAAATCGTCTCTTTCAGAAGAAGATCGGGCAATTGCTGCGGACATTGATAGCTTACCAGTCCTGTTTAATACGGATTCGGGCAATGAAAATTCACCAGCAGCAAGAACGACCAAGCCCACGCAAAAGACTCAGGCAAAAAACAGCAGAGACATCTTATTAGAGGCTTTAAATAGCAAAAGCCAAACTTCTGCAACTGATGACAAATCAAAGGCTAGCGTCAAGGAAGGTGATTCCGCACCCGCTCCAAAGCTGGAAAATCCCTTTGTTACACAAGCAGAAAATTTATTGCAGCTAAAGAATTTTCAGAGTGGTAGCAACTCACAAGCAGTCAATGCTTTAACACCTTCGTTTGGTCAACAAGATCCAGTAAAAAATTCCTTTGGTTTGGGTACGGGATTAGCAGATACTACCAGACCTAATCAAAATATTGCCTCAGAAAGCGCCCTGCAAACGGCGCTTAACCAATCGAAGAACCAGAATCAGCCAAACTTAAATGGCACCACATCAACTCAAAAAAATCTCTTTGAGCAATCCCAATTATCCAACCAAAACAGAAGTAGTCAGATTATTCCAAGCACTGGGTTAAGTCCAAACACAATCAATCCCAATATAGGAACAGGTTCTACGCAGTCGGGACTGATTTCTGGAACAGGTTACATACAACCCCCAGTCACAAATGGGCTGCAAAATTCCATTCCTGGAACAGGCTACTCTCAACCGGGTTTCAATAACTTACTACCGCAAAATTCCATTCCTGGAACAGGTTACATACAGCCAAGAGTCACAAATCAACAACAAAATTCTATTTCTGGAACAAGCTACTCTCAACCAAGTGCAAATAGCCTGCTACCCCAAACTCCCATTTCTGGCGCAGGTTACATACAGCCAGGAATCTCAAATCAGCAGCAAAATTCCTTTTCTAGAACAGCTAACCCTCAACCGGGTTTCAATAACCTACTACCGCAAAATCCCATTTCTGGCGCAGCTTACCCTCAACCTCAACGAGGACTAAGAGGCATACCGCAAACTCCAAGTGCAGTCCCTGATCGCTCCGCTATTCTTTATGACCAAATTATGAGGAATAGGTTGAATATCACAAATAGCGGTCAGCCATTGCCTAGTGTTGCACAACCAGCATCGGTAGTCTCACCCTACACCTCTGCTACACCCAATAACATTGCTCCCTACTACACCCCCAATCAAGGTAGTGTTACTTCTAATACTCCTGTAATTCCTAATACTTATGGAAATTCAGGGTTGCAGCAATCGCCTGGTTCAGTACCACAGTCTATTTATTCATCTCCTGGTCAGATTCCAGGACAGTATACAGGTGGTGGACAGATAAATAGATACTAGTATCCTTAAGAGGTGGGGACAAATATCCATCCCCTTCTTAGAAAATAACTTGGCTCAAATCATCTACAGCAATGGTTAGAGAAATTCAACGTATCAATCCAGTAGGGTTGTATGACCCATGGACAAATGGCTACACTCATGTGGCGATCGCACCACCAGGAGCAACTATTATTTATGTTGCAGGTCAAGGTGGCGAGGACGAAAAAGGCAATCTTGTTGGTGACTTTGCTACCCAATTGACGCAGGCTTTTGCCAATCTCCGCGTCGCTCTAACTGCCGCTGGCGCACGTCCGGAACACGTGGTAAAACTTACTACGCTTGTGGTCGATCATAACGAGTCCAAATTGCAGCAATTAACGGCTGTAGTGCAGGCGATGTGGGGAGAACGAGTACCAACTCAGACGCTTATTCCGGTGCCAAGGCTTGCACTTGATGGCATGTTGTTTGAAGTTGATGCTGTTGCAGTCATTCCAAATTCTTAACCATTAGGAGGTCTGTATGTCGCTACCCGTCATCTTATTACCAGGAGAAGGGCAATCAGTCCAAATTCGCACCAGCACTTGCACCTTCAAAGTGACAGGCAAAGATACACATAATCACTTTGGGCTATTCGAGTTTGTCATGGACCCAGGAACCGAAGGCGCAAGTCCTCATATTCACAAGCAATTGACCGAAATATTCTATGTAGTAGAAGGCTCAGTCGAATTGCTCGTGGATCAACGTAAAGTGACTGCCATGCCTGGAACTTTAATGCTTGTGCCAGAGAACACTGCGCATGGCTTCTCCAATCCAGGACAAACGCGATCAAAGCTGTTAATTATGTTCTGTCCTGCGGATTCACGCGAGCAGTATTTTGAGGGGTTAGCCGAACTGACTAAGAATGGACGACAGCCTAGCCAAGAGGAGCTACTTGAATTGATGCAAAAGTTTGACCAATATCCAGTTCCTAACTCTGTTTAATTCATTCATGACTCACTTTTTAAGATGACTCAGACTGTTGCTCCTCAAACGAATACCGACTATAACCAAACGCTCTATCAATGCCTAAATGAAGGTAGTAGCTCATTATACGGAACTACGCCCACAATTGCATGAGTCACTTGTTCAGCAACTCGATGATTCCTTTTCATCAGCCAGATAAGCATATTGTTCATGAATGAGTATTTCCTTAAAGATTTTATCCGCAAGCCAGCACGGATCTCCTCCTCAAAATATGCCTGATAAAGGCGTTGCCAATTCTGGGCTGCCAAATCCAGAGTGGTGCTCATATTGATTGCTTGTGCAACATATAAACCACTGAGAATGGCATTTGCAATCCCTTCGCCAGTCAGAGAATCTGTTAAGTTGGCAGCATCACCAATCCTCAGGATTTTTCCATTGCTAACTTTGTTGCCTTTCTTTGCAGTTGCTAGGGGATAAACTTTGGGTTTATGCTTCGCAACAATCTTGCTTAAGAGTTCCTTCGTTCTATCATTACGTTGGATGAATTGGTCAAAAAGCCGGATGATGTTTGTGTTCATCTTTTGGTATTCATCCATCCATATGCCTACTCCAACATTGAGTTTCACCAATCCACTTTTTGTATCGGCTGGAAATATCCAACCATACCCGTTGATCCCAAGAATTTTGTCAAAGTAAATTTGAGCCTTGGAAAGGTATGGCTCGAAATCTTCTGACTTGATACTCCAGTACGCTCTGATAGCGATCGCATCCACATCACCCGCACTGACGCCGCGCGCGTCTATGATGTAATCAAAATCGCTGTACAGCTCCGGGTGGCGGTCAAGATTGGTGATACTTTGGGTGAGAGCAATGCACCCTGCATTTATAGCTCTTTCATAAAGTAGGTTGTCAAAGGCAAACCGAGGGATGCAATATCCTTCAAGCTCAGTATTATGCAGATTGTAACTTCCGTTCGAGACTCCGAGCAAAAGCCCATCGATAGGCGCAAACTCGGGCATCAAGCGTTTGATATCCTGCGGGTAGATCCCCATTGGGAACAACGCCTGAACCGACTTAAAACTGATGCCGTCTCCGCAGACTTTGTCTCTAGGAAAGCTCTGTTTATCTATAAGAGTCACTTGATGCCCACTTTTAGAAAGATGATATCCAGCTGAGCATCCTGCTGGACCTGCTCCAATAACAACGATTTTAGACATCTCTGGAACTCCATTGCAATTTTATCTAGAAATTGAGATTGGTGCTAAAGTCAAAAAGATGGGACAAGTACACTACAATCCAATAGTCTGACTAATTAAACAGATGGTGTTGCTATAGCAATCCTAAATCATAAGCCCTTCGGGCACACTACGCGAACGTAAAATTCTCTGTTCTCTCTTTTCTTGGCGCTCTTGGCGTCTTGGCGGTTGATAATTTTTACAACACAAATAAAACTGCTATATATAAACAGTTGACATTAGCGAAGAAGAGCCATAACCCGACCATTTAAGAAAAAAAAGAACGTCGAACCGCCACCAAGGCGTATAAGATGTTTGCTCATTTCTTGAACTTCCTTTTGACTTCTGACTTTTTCATCAGCCAAATAAATCCCTATTAATGCTTGATTAATCATCTGATGAAAGTTTGTATGTGGTAACTGAGCTACACTTTCCTTAGCCTTTTTCAGGAAATGTGTAAACCGCTTGGTCATTTCATTTTTATTTTTATAGTAAAAACAAAAATTCAAATCACCACCAAGACGATCTTCCTCCTGATCAATCAAGTAATCAAGTAAAATATGTAGCCCTTGCAACCACGGAAAATAAGCATTTTTGATTTGCTTGATTAAGTCTTCAGTACAATTTTCATCGGAGGCATAGGCAATCAAACAGAAGATTCCCAGTGTTGAACCAGCACAGGCCGAAAATTCATACCAACTCATCTCAGGAAGGTTATCCTGATGCAATTCAAACCAGGCTTTTAATCGCGGAACACGCTCTTCAACCTGCACATGCTTATGTACTTGTAACTCACAATAATAGGTGGCTAGTTCATAAAGAGCCGAAGATATTTTTGGATAAGCTGGAATTTTTTCTAACACATCCTGGCAAGTTTTAACCAGTTGTCTTAAATAGCCTCCATCTTCTTGATCCTGACGATAGCGATAGTAATTTACGCATTCTGCTCCTGGCGTTAAGGCATGAAACATTGATTCATGCAAAGCGCGAAAATCCTCAGGATCAAGCGAGGTGCTTCGGTCACATAAATTATCTAAATAATCACTAATTGTTTGATAAGCAACAATAAAACGTATCAGTTCCTCGCTGTAGTTTTTAGCCAATAATCCATATATGGCTCCACCTTCACAGTGAAATGTTTTTGTTTCGATACTCATTAATGCTTGGTTGCGAAGTTCTAAATTTGGAATTTTATTTGCACGTTCTTTCCATTGATTTAAGTAAAAACGAACGGTTGGAAGGACATTACGATAAGTTCTTAACATTAATGTCCACGGGTAAATCGGAATATTCATAAACTAAGCTGAATACTCTAATGGGTAAGTTGAACTACTGATTATTTGGTAAAATTTGAAAATTTGCTAGTTCCGATCCATCACCAACCTTTGAATGGCACTGGCTTAACCCTTCTGGAGTGCTATGATATTGTGACTGCATACTTTATTTGCAGCTGGTTGAGTCTGGCATTGATGGAAAAGTAGGCAATGATTTCGCGAGCGCACCAAAGCCGTAAGTAGAAAAATTCGGCACACCCCCTCATTCAATTTGATTGAAAACATCAGAGGTAGCCTTGCCTGTTAGCTTTACCTTAGAGGCTTGATAGTACTAACGCCTCTGGCTAAAGAGGTAGCAATGATTTATTACTAATGGAGTAAGGTATTGCTGAATACTAACCAGAAGTTCGTTAGAATTTTGTCATAACTATCCAGAAGAAACCTGTATCGACAATATTAATTGAAGAAACTGAAAGCAAAGTGAATTCTAGAGAAACGGTTTCGGGTCTTGAAAGTCAATATTGAAAGTGAACGATGCTCTATTTCTTGCTTTCTTTACCAAGAACATGGTCACTAATGTTCAACATTAGGGGAGTAGACTATCCCAGAGGTCGTCAGGTTTGGTATGCTAGGAACCTGGACTAGCTTTGATTCAAACTATGCCTGCGCCTTCCATCACCCCTCTCAGTAACGCCTTTCCCCTGACAGCTGTAGTCGGTCAGGAAGCAATAAAATTAGCCTTACTACTAGCAGCGGTAGATCCAGGGTTAGGAGGAGTGGCGATCGCAGGTCGTCGCGGTACGGCAAAATCTGTGATGGCGCGTGCTATCCACGCCCTACTTCCACCCATTGAAGTTGTTAAAGGTTCTATCAGCAACTGCGATCCCAACCGTCCACAAGAATGGGATGACAAACTTTTGGCACTTGTGGGGCAAGCATCTTGCTTGCCATTGGAGTCGGAGGAACCGGATGCGCACTCCACAATAGAAACCGAAATCATCCGCACACCCTTTGTACAAATTCCTTTGGGAGTGACAGAAGACCGACTGTTGGGTTCTGTTGATGTCGAACAGTCAGTTAAGCAAGGAGAAACTATCTTTCAACCAGGTTTGCTCGCCCAAGCACACCGAGGCGTTCTCTATATAGATGAAATCAATTTATTAGATGAGCAGATATCTAATCAGCTTTTAACAGTCTTATCTGAGGGACGCAACCAAATTGAACGCGAGGGCATCAGTTTTCAGCATCCCTGCAAGCCCTTATTTATCGCTACCTACAATCCAGAAGAAGGAGCATTACGGGAACACTTATTAGATAGAATTGCGATCGCCCTTTCTGCAGATGGTGTCCTAGGTTTAGATGACAGAGTGCAAGCTGTAGAGCAAGCGATCGCCTACTCCCTATCTCCCCAAGAATTTCTCAAGCAGTACAGCGAAGATACAGACGCCATCAAAACCCAAATTATCCTGGCACGGGAATGGTTAAAAGACGTTGACATCACCCATGAACAAATTTCCTACTTGGTGGAAGAAGCAATTCGAGGGGCAGTGCAAGGACACCGTGCTGAGTTATTTGCTGCACGCGTGGCGCGTGCATCTGCTGCTTTGGATGGACGCACACAAGTGAATGCCGAAGATTTGCGCCGTGCTGTGGAATTGGTGATAGTCCCACGGGCAACTGTCGTGCAGACACCGCCACCCGAAGAACCACCGCCACCGCCTCCACCTCCACCACAAAATCAAGAGGAACCCCAAGACGAATCGAATCAAGAACAGCCAGAACAGGAAGAACAAGAAGAAAATCAAGAACAGCCAGAACAAGAACCGCCTGGCATCCCAGAAGAATTTATCTTTGACCCTGAAGGGGTAGTTCTTGACCCCAGTGTGCTTTATTTTGCTCAAATAGCCCAAAAGCGAGGTAAGTCTGGCAGTCGCAGTATCATCTTTTCTGAAGACCGGGGACGCTATATTAAGCCGATGTTGCCTAAGGGCAAAGTCCAACGGATTGCTGTAGATGCCACACTCAGAGCAGCAGCTCCGTATCAAAAAGCACGACGGCAGCGGTATGAAAGCAGGGGAGCTCTTGAGCAGGGGAGCAAGGGAGACAATACATCCTCATCTTCGTCATCGTCAAAACAGCGGCGCGTATTTGTGGAACAAGGTGATATTCGAGCTAAGCGCTTGGTACGCAAAGCAGGTGCTTTAGTCGTATTTGTGGTAGATGCTTCAGGTTCAATGGCACTGAACCGGATGCAGTCAGCTAAAGGTGCGGTTATGCAATTGCTGACAGAAGCATATCAAAACCGTGATCAAGTGGCGTTGATCCCCTTCCGAGGAGAACAGGCGGAGGTATTATTGCCTCCGACGCGTTCTATTGCTTTGGCGCGTAACCGCCTGGAAAGATTACCCTGTGGTGGTGGTTCCCCGCTGGCTCATGGTTTAACCCAAGCTGTGCGCGTCGGTTCAAATGCCCAGATGAGTGGAGATATTGGACAAGTTGTGATTGTAGCGATAACCGATGGACGCGGCAATATTCCTCTGTCGCGTTCTTTGGGAGAACCGCAAGAACCAGGACAAAAACCAGATATCAAAGCAGAATTGTTAGAAATTGGTGCCAGAATACGTGCTTTGGGAATGCAGTTATTAGTCATTGATACGGAAAGTAAATTCGTTTCTACTGGGTTTGCGAAGGAGTTAGCCAAGACAGCAGGAGGCAAGTATTACCATTTGCCCAAAGCTACGGATAAAGCCATTGCTGCTATGACAAAAGGAGCAATTGCTGATTTGAAATCTCGTTGATGTGAGCATCCTCATCTCCCCGCTCTCTCCTATTTTCTAAAAAGAACATCATAACCCTGCTGCTACACCGCTTGCGGTCTTAACATAGAGACTAAATCTTGAACTCCCTTTTGCAAATATCGTGTCACTGTCATTGGACTCGTGCCAATATTCTTAGCGGTATCTTTGCGAGAAAGTTCCTTCAAATACACCATTTCAACTGCCATGCGGGGCTTTTCTTCTAGCATATTTATTGCTCCTTGAAGTTGTTGCCGTTCTTCGTCTTGTTGTTGCACAGCAACAGAACGTTGACAAGGAAGTGCTTCACCTAGGGTAATTTGGCAATCAATGTTTTGAACTATCGTAGCGTCCAAACTCAAAGGCATACGGTTTTGAACAGCTAATTTGGTTTCTTGCCATTCTTGGACAGATACCTTGAGAACGCTTGCAATTTCTGAATCTTTGGGAGGACGACCTAAAGTCCCAGCCAATTCTTTGCGAACTCTTTGCCCCTCATTATAGAGTTCTTGCCAACGGCGAGGAATCTTTAATAGGGTACCGCGATCGCGTAAAAAGTGCAGCATTTCACCCCGAATGTAGGGTATGGCAAACGAACTAAAAGCATATCCTTGTCTTGGATCAAAGCGCTCAATTGCTCTTATCAAACCAAAATAACCAATTTGCTCTAAATCTTCATATGGCTCATTGCATTGATGACTGAATTTATGAGCCATTTTTCGTACTAAGCCAGTATGTAATTGTACAAGTTGATTACGAGTTTTAATACAACGATTTTGATGGTATAACCGTAATAATTCCATACCATCAAATTGGATAGAAAACTGACTTGCTGTCATATAAACTCCTTTTCTATAAAAAATGGAGTTGCCTAAACTTTATCAAAGCTGTCATTATTTTCCTTAGAAACGCTTAAGGACACAATTCGTTGTTTCACTGAACTTATAAGGATTCTTCTCCAAGATTTCAGCATTTACACGGTTACTTTTTCTGGAAATTTTTGGTTGGTTTGAGATTATAAAATGTACATTTCAGAGTACTGAGTGCTACATAAGTAGGTAGGTTAGAAATAAACACGAAGAAGAGGGAAAGTAATAACGCCTGAAACTCGCGCACTCTTACTAATGACTCATGACAGCCCTCTCCTGTCACCAGACGCTGCTTTGCGCCCTTCGTAGCTCCTCCGTTAGGAGGCACACTCGTTAACTTTATTTGTGCCGACCTACTGAGCAATAACTTAGGACTCAGCACTATACTTTATGGTCACTAGCTCTGGTTATCAGTAAAAATGGGAATAAGAGCAATGCTTGACTAAAAACCATTTGTAAAACATGAGCAATACCAGCAACTTCCGTGACGCATTTCGTCAGGCTAAAACTCAAGCCCTCGTAGGTCCCAATGTGATTGCCAACGCCTTGCCGTATGTAGGCGGTGGGCTGGTGCTAACGGCACTGGGAAGTTACGGCGGACTGGGTGTTCTCCGTACTAACCCCGGGCTATTCTTACCCACCTTCTTTGGTGCGATCGTCCTACAGTTGATTCTGTTCTTCGTTTCCCAGAACGTTGCCGAAAAAGGCAATAACAAAGTTGCACTGCCGTTGTTGGCAACCTACAGCCTTCTCACGGGGTACACTCTCAGTGGTTTAATCTTTGTGGCACTGAAAAACCAAGGTGTAGGTATTCAAGGTATTGGGTTGGCTGCCCTCGGTTGTGGTGTTACGTTTATTGCCGCCCGTCAAATTGGCTCAAATCTCTCTGAGCAAGATGGTATGGCATTGACCAAAACGATTAATCTGGGAGTAATTGCCCTAGTTGCCGTACTCGTTGTCCAACTTTTGTTCAGCGCATTTGGTGTTTATACGCCGAATTGGTTAGAAATTGCCATCTCCGGTCTGGGCGTGTTTCTCTTTGTGGGTGCATCTGTGGTTGACTTTTACATCCTGCCACGCACCTACAAAGATGACCAATACTTGCCTGCAGCTTTATCAATGTACTTGACCTACATCAATTTGTTTGTTTTTATTTTGCGATTGCTTATTGCTCTTAACGGTCGCGATTAAGAACATTTAAGATTTTTTGGCAAGATTTTTTGGACGAAAAAATAAGCCGTGGTTTGACCTTGAAAACCACGGTTTTTTATCGTTGAAGGGACGAGAATTCAAGATTCAGTTTAATGGACCACAAAGAACTCTACTCAGGTCTAATTCGACTTCACATTCTTCATCATGCAGTTCGAGAACCGATATTCGGTCTGGGCATCATTGAGGAGTTAGCTCGTCATGGCTATAAGCTTAGCCCAGGAACTCTCTATCCCATGCTTCATGACTTGGAGCGCAAGGGATACCTACACTCAACTGAGGAGCGTTCAGGAAAGCACTCGCGCCGGGTTTACCGAGCAACGCCTTTGGGAAAAGAGGCTTTAGAGGATGCCAAACAGAAGGTTAGAGAGTTGTTCGGAGAATTATTTGAGGATCACTCTTGAGTTTCCAAAAACTGTTTAAGGTGCGGCTGATTTATGTTAATTCCTAGTTCCTCTGCTTTTTTCAAAATCTGCTCGCGGCTTAACCCCTCCTTAGTGGCAAGAGCAATCAAAGCGAGGGCATCAGCTCTTGCCCCCGCACCGCAATGCAACAAAATTGGCGTTGGTAAGCCCGAAATCTCCTTGAGAACCTTAGCTGTCAATTCATCATCAGCCTTCTTGGGATTTAGCGGCACGTTGACGTAATTGAGTCCCGCCGCTTCCACCTGCTGCTGCTCATCCGAAAGAGAATCCGCTTCATCGGGAGAACGTAAATTAACGACAGATTTAAATCCCTCCTGAACTGCTTGTTGCAAATCTCCAGATGTTGGTTGCCCAGCAGTATAGAGTTCATCACTGACCTTTTTAGCGTTCTCCATAAATACTCCGGTATGTTGCTAAAAATAGTGTACTTTTATTGAACAGATCATACACGACTTATGCCATTTTATATATAGAAAAACGATATCGATATACGATAATATTAGCGCATCCAAACAAGTGGTAAGAAACTCAAGCTCACGAGGAGATTTCTTGTGTCAGGTAAAACGATAACACCCCAACTGCAACGAGAGTTGGGAGTGCTAGGTGCAACCATGATGGGGCTGGGGTCAATTATTGGCACCGGCGTGTTTGTGAGCATAGGTATTGCGGCTGGAATTGCTGGACCTGCGGTGATTGTTGCAGTAGCACTTGCCGCTTTTGTCGCTACCTGCAACGGTCTGAACAGCGCCCAACTAGCTGCTAATCATGCCGTGAGTGGTGGAACATATGAATATGGGTACAAATATTTAAATCCTTGGTTTGGTTTTATAGCTGGCTGGATGTTTCTTTTAGCTAAAACAGCATCTGCTGCCACTGCTGCCTTAGGTTTTGCCAGTTACTTATTGACCACAACCAATTTAATGGGGCGTGGCTTGCTCGTTCCCACGGCTCTTTTCGCTGTCATCGTTTTTACGGCAATTGTCCTAAGTGGAATTCGGCGCTCTAACCTCGTCAATATTATCATCGTATCGGTGACATTGCTGTCTTTGGGTTTATTTGTCATTGTCTGTTTGCCGCGTGCTGTCACCGTCGGTGCTGAAAATCTAACACCCTTCTTCTCAGGGAATGCCGCATCAGTACTCCATGCTACAGCCCTAATGTTTGTGGCTTACACAGGTTATGGTCGGATCGCTACAATGGGCGAGGAAGCAAAAGAACCGCGAAAAACCATTCCTAGAGCTATGATTGTCTGTCTGCTGCTGACAATGCTGCTTTACATTACAGTGGCAGCAGTTGGCATTGGGGCAGTGGGAGCAGGTGTGTTGGGCAACGTGACTCAACAAGCACAAGCTGCACCTCTTGAAGTAGCCATTCGTAATGTTGCTGGTCCTGCTGCTGGTTTGGTTGTAGCGATCGGGGCGATGACTGCAATGCTAGGGGTGCTACTGAACTTGATTTTGGGATTGTCCCGTGTTGTACTGGCAATGGGAAGACGCCGGGATTTACCACGGTTGTTTGCCAGATTGAATCAGTCAGGAAGCACACCCGTTTTGGCAGTGCTGGTTGTGGGAGTTGCGATCGCAGGCTTGGTTCTGATTGGAGATGTGAAAACCACATGGTCGTTCAGTGCCTTTAACGTTTTAATTTATTATGCAATTACGAACTTTGCAGCACTGCAATTGTCACCCGAGGAACGGCTTTATCCTAAATGGATAGGTTGGGCGGGCTTGGCTTCCTGTGCGTTTCTAGCCTTTTGGGTAGAACAGCAAATTTGGTTGGTGGGTTTAGCGTTGATTGTTGCTGGACTCATCTGGCGTACGGCAGTACAACTATTAACACAAAATTAGTATTTTGTCAACAAATATTTAGAGGATTTATCAGTTCTATTAAATAGATATCTTGTGGGATGGGCATCTTGCCCGTCCGTAATAGCTAACTCCTAATTTTTTGGCATACTCAGATAGCTTCATGACAACAACCAAAGATTGCTGTCAACTAGTCTAGCATATCTGCTGATGTCTGCTAATATTTGCTAATATTTTCATGAACTTGTTTTAATACCATTTTGAAAAAAGAATGTGACAAATAGATTTTGTAGAGACGCTTCAAACAGCGCGTCTCTACGTATGGATGTGTTGCAAATATTTTTTCAACCTAATGGGCAACGAGGTGTCAATCTCTATTCGTCGTGAGCAAAGCGGTGGAAGAGGAAATCAAGGGCGTGGTTCCGCAGTTTGTAGTATTCTGGGTCTTCCATAATCCGAGCGCGATCGCGGGGACGAGAGAAAGGAATGTTTAAGATTTCACCGATTTTAGCAGCAGGTCCATTAGTCATCATCACCAAACGGTCTGCTAGGAATAGTGCTTCATCAATGTCGTGAGTAATCATCAACACTGTGCATCGCCGTTCGTTCCAAATTTTCAATAATTCTTCCTGTAATTCTTCTTTGGTAATCGCATCTAACGCTCCAAAAGGTTCATCTAAGATCAAAACTTGCGGACGAATCGCCAAAGCTCTTGCAATAGCAACCCGTTGTTTCATCCCCCCAGATATTTGTGTCGGCTTTTTGTCGGCTGCCTCTGTGAGTCCCACCAGTGCTAGATGATCGCGTGCAATGGCTGACTTCTCTGCCCTTGTTTTATTTGGGAAGACGGCATTAAGAGCCAAGTAAATGTTTTCAAAAGTAGTCAGCCAAGGCAACAAAGCGTAGTTCTGGAAAACCATCATCCGGTCTGGGCCTGGTTGGGTGATGGGTTTGGAGCCGAGCAATACATTTCCATGGGTTGGCTTGGTAAATCCTGCAACCATGTTCAGCAGTGTTGATTTGCCACAACCCGAGTGACCTATAACGCAGATAAACTCTCCTTCATGCACTGTGAGGTTAACGCCTTGTAGTACTGTAAAAGGACCTTTTGGCGTGGGGTAGATTTTAGAAACTTCTTCAATGAGCAAGAAAGGATTGGAACGGCTACGTGTTGTAGACTCTCTTGATGTTTCCGTGTAAGTCAAAGTCCGGTTGTGCATATTTATTTTGGATTTTTGATTTTGGCTTAAGAAGTGGTAGAGATGCTTTAAACAGTGCGTCTGTTAATTATTCGTTGCTCCATAGTTTTCAGATTTTGGATGATGGGGTTACTCCTTGGAATTTCCGCATTAGCTATATCAGTATTCCCAATCCAAAATCTAAAATTCTTAGGCAGCCACTGAAGAACGTGAGTTAATCACAACTTCTGCCACTGAAACATTGCGTTTGATATCCAAACTATTGAGATAGGCAATGGGGTCATCAGCATTAAACACAGAGCCATCGAACAACTGGATAGGACCGCGATGATACTTGATATCAAGCAGACCTAGTTCTCGTGCTGCGGTACTGAACACATTGACTCGACAAACTCGTTCGAGGATTTCCATCCAGTTCCGGGGGAAGGGGATATCGCCCCAACGTGCCATTTGGGTCATCATCCACAAATGTTCCGTGCGGCTGGGACGATTAACGCCATCTCCGAAAAACAGATGATGGGCATACTGTCGCATTGGTTGTTCTAGGCTACAAGCATAGGAGTTTGGATCGCCAAGTTGGATGTATTCCTCATTGGTACTGACATACTCACGCCGAGATAAAATTTCACGAACTTCTTGAGAATTTCTCTCATCAGTGCAGTATTGACAAGCTTCTAATAAGGCTTTGACGAGGGCTACATGGGTGTTGGGATATGCTGCTGCCCAATCTTCACGGACTCCTAAAACTTTGCCTGGATGTCCTTCTAAAATTTCTAAATCTGTAGCGATGGTAAAGCCAATACCTTCTGTGGCTGCCCGCAAGTTCCAAGGTTCGCCCACACAGTAACCATCAATACTTCCTGCTTGCAGGTCAGCGACCATTTGAGCCGGAGGAATAGTTTTGAGGGAAACATCGTGGTCAGGGTCAATACCACCGGCTGCTAACCAGTAACGCAGTAGTATGTTGTGCATTGAGGAAGGATGAACCATCCCCAGAGTATGGCGTTGATTTGCAGACTTTTGCAGCACTTGTTTGAAGTCTGCTAGAGTATACACCCCCTGGTCATAAAAACGTTTATCTAGGGTAATGGCATTACCATTGCGGGTGAGAGTCAGGGCGCTCACAACTGGCACAGGGCGACCGTCATGTCCTCCCACAGTCAACCAAACTGGCATTCCACCAGGCATTTGAGCAGCATCTAAATATCCGCCAGTAATGCCATCGGTAATTCCACGCCAGCTGGATTCGCGCACCAAGGACACTTCATCTAGACCATACTTGGTAAAGAAGCCTTTCTCTTTAGCTACAGCTAGAGGAGCGCAGGCAGTCAGAGGGAGGAAACCAATTTCGAGGTTAACTTTTTCTAAACCGTGACGGGCGATAACGGCTGTTTTCCTTGCCCTAAGTTTCTTAATTCGTTTTTGTTGATTGAGGAAGTAAATCATCTCACTCCGCAAACTGTAGTAGCTGGGATGTTCTACCACTTCCATGCGCTTGCGAGGACGAGGAATATCCACTTCCAAAATGTCTCCAATCTTGGATTCTGGCCCATTTGTCAGCATCACAATCCGGTCGGACAACAGCACTGCTTCATCGACATCGTGCGTCACCATGACGGCAGTGACTTCGTTTTCCTGACAAATCTGCATTAACTGTTCTTGCAGGTTGCCTCGCGTCAGTGCATCTAACGCTCCAAACGGTTCATCTAGCAAGAGTAATTTTGGACGAATTGCTAAGGCACGAGCGATCGCCACTCGCTGTTTTTGTCCACCTGATAACATTCCTGGCTGTTTATCAGCATGAGGACGCAACCCCACCATATCGATATGCTTTTCTACAATTGCCTTGCGTTCACCCGCAGGCAATTCATTCATAACTGAGTCTACCGCAAGGGCAATATTTTCTCGTACTGTCCGCCAAGGCAACAAAGAATAATTTTGGAAAACCACCATCCTCTCTGGACCAGGTTTAGTGATTCTTTGTCCTTCTAGAGTCACGACACCCTCAGTTGGCAAATCCAGACCGGCAATCATATTTAATAAGGTAGATTTCCCACAACCTGAGTGACCAATGAGAGAAACAAATTCTCCTTTTTTAATTTGGAGGTCTATTCCTTTGAGGGCAATATATTTACCACCATCGGTTAAGGAAAAGACTTTATCAATTTGATCAACGGCAACAAAAACACTCATTTGTCCTTTGTCCTTTGTTATTTGTTATTTTTATTTGTTATTTCTTATTTGCCCTTTGCCATTTACTAATGACTAATGACAAAGGACCCTTTGGGTTCGCCAGTCGCCTGCGGAGGGAAACCCTCCTGCAGCGCTGGCTCACTAATGACTATTTCTGTTCTTCTGGCAAAATTCTTGACTGTACCCAAAGCATCGCTTTGTCAAGTATCAAGCCTACGACACCGATGTAGACGAGAGCCAAAATAATTTCACTGACTTTGTTATTTTGATAGGCATCCCAGATAAAGAAGCCAATTCCAACGATGCCGGACATGATAATTTCTGCGGCAATAATTGCTAACCAAGCCAATCCAATCGCAATCCTTAACCCTGTAAAAATGTAGGGTAGAGCAGAGGGTATGAGGATATTGAAGAAATAATCTCGACGAGAAAGTTGCAGAACTTTGGCTACGTTGTTGTAATCTTGGGGAATTTGCTTTACGCCCACTGCTGTATTTATCAAAATGGGCCAAATTGCCGTGATAAAAATGACGAAAAGGGCAGATGGTTCGTTTTGTCGCAAAGCAGCAAGAGCAATCGGTACCCAAGCCAGAGGGGGTACAGTTCGGAATAATTGGATCATTGGATCTAAAGCCTTGTACATGACTTTATTTGTACCAATCACAATACCCAAGGTAATACCGAGAATTGCCGCCAATGAGTAACCAATCGCTACCCGTTGTAAGCTTGCAAGAATCTGCCAAAATAAACCTTTGTCTATTCCGCCTCGGTCATAAAAGGGATACAAAATCAGTATCCACGTGTCTTGCACCACTTGGATAGGTCCTGGTAGTGTTGCTCCAGGAGTCCAAGAAAACAACTGCCAAATAACTAAAAAGATGGCGATCGCTGCAATTGGCGGAATAAGATCGGGATATTGCTTTTGCAGACGGGACAACCAAACATTCTGAACAGTATTTGCGCTATTGCGTCTTTGCAGCGTTACCATTATTAGAGTCCTCCTGAAATATCGCGTCTAAACTTTGACTAAACTTTGACTTTTTTAATTTTGAGGCTCTGCAAGTAAGCCTTAGGATTTTCTGGGTCAAACTTGATGCCATCAAAAAATTCTTCAACTCCACGAGATGTACTGGTGGGAATATCAGCAGCAGCAACGCCCATTTCTTTGGCGGCTTCTCTCCACAAATCCTCGCGGTTAACTTTATCTATAAGGGTTTTGGCATTTGTTAGGGTATCCTCTGGCAGGAAGCCCCAGCGCACGCTTTCTGTTAAAAACCAGAGGTCATGGCTCTTGTACGGATAGGAGACGTTACCTTTTTCATCTTTCCAGTACAGAGATGCCATTTTTTTATCGTTAATGGTGCGACCATCGCCCATTTCGTACTTGCCCATGAACGGACCGTCCAGAACGTCTGCAGGCACATTGAAGTAATTCCGCCCTGCAAGGATTTGAGCGAGTTCTTTTCTGTTGTCAAAATTGTCACACCATTGCTGCGCTTCAATGAGACCCTTTAAAAGGGCTTTGGTCGCTTTTGGATGTTTGTCAACCCAATCTGCCCTCATGGCAAAGTATTCTTCTGGATGGTTTTTCCAGATTTCTGCGGTTAATGCCGCCATGAAGCCAATCTTATCTTTGACAATCCGGTAAGGCCAGGGGTCACCCGTACTAAAGGCATCCATCGACCCCGTCTTCATATTTGCAACTGTCTGAGCTGCTGGTACTGTCAGGAGTTGAACATCACTGTCTGGATCAACACCCGATGCAGCTAACCAGTAGCGAATCCAGAAATCCTGATTGACTTGTGGGAAGGTGTAAGCAGCTTTGAAGGGAGCTTTTGCTGCTTTTAACTGAGCAAAAAATGTTTCCTTACCAGCAATCTGTACGCCAAGACCCTTGCCCAGATGCTTATTTGCGATCGCAATTCCATTACCTTGGGTAATCAACTGAGCCAAGACATACATGGGTATTTTTTTGTTGCCTTTGGTGATGCGCCCTTCTGAAATTTGATAGGGCATGGGCATCTGCCATTGACCTCCATCAATACCACCTCCAGCAGCCCCAATTTCTATGTTGTCCCTTGCCGAACCCCAGTTGGCTTGCTTGGATATATCAACATTGGTCATGCCGTACTTTGCAAAGAAGCCTTTTTCTTTCGCAATAATAAAGGGAGCAGCTTCAACAATGGGGATATACCCTAGCTTGACCGTGGTTGTTTCTGGTGCATCTGCTACACTGACATTGGTAGCAGTAACTTGTTTTGTTTGAATTGTGTTACCGGTTTCCGGAGGGTTTCCTAAACACCCCTTGAGGAATACAGAACCCACCGCAGAAACTCCAGCTGTTAACAGAAATTTACGTCTAGAAAATTGATTAGAAAATTCAGTCATAAACTCTCTTTTTGCTAATTTCAATTGTTTTTGGTCAAGTGAATCAGGGCAACAGAACAATTGTGTTCCTTGCTATCGCGGTTATGTATATGTAATGTGAAAACTATGACAGCCTCAATTACATTAACTAGAAGCTTCTGGGTGACTTAACTCATCTGTTGAAGATAAATTTATCACCTTTTCAAAAGAAATTGTTAAAATTTCAACGTGATTGTTAAATAAATATTATATACCTACCATAAGCAAATACTTATTCGCTCGCTTACCATCATTTAACAAAACTTATCCATAAAGACAAGTTGATAATAACTATTGAATATGATTGATGATACTCTTCATATGCCAATAAGTAAATCGCCGTAAAACATTTTTCTATGTAACGAAATGTAAAGCCAACGAATACCTTAAAAATAGGTCATTCCACAGTTTTTACAAAACTAAACATACATTGGTTTTATCGTGCCGACTTACTTACAGTTCAGATAAGCATTAGCCTATAAACGTGGTAACTTGTGCAAAACCGGGTTTCTTTGCCTTCAGCTATCCTTCATGGAACTGTATTGTTTCATATCCAATTCTTTTCATAAATAAGTTATTCATAGAATCCCATTTATAGCAACTATAAGATTTTGCGTATGAACATACGTGACTTGTAGAGGGCTGCCAAAGCTGCTATCAAGTGCTGTATGTTGAACTAAAATACGGAAATGCAGAGGAATATGAAACAACATCCGCTATTTGTTAATCGAGTAGCAGTACTAGCAACTATGCATCACAAAGAGAAAGTGATTGCTCCAATTATTGAACAAGAGTTAGGAATAAAAGTCATAGTACCGCAAGATTTTGATACAGACCGTTTTGGTACATTTACAAGAGAAGTTAAAAGGACAGGAAACCAAATCGAAGCAGCAAGGCTAAAAGCAGAAAAAGCCTTGGATGCCACGGGTGAGACTTTGGCGTTAGCTAGCGAAGGTACATTTGCTCCTCACCCTATTAGCCCGTTTATACCTTGTAATCGGGAAGTCGTCCTTTTATTAGATAAAACGAATGAACTAGAAATTGTCGGTCAAGAGTTGTCTATTGAAACAAACTTCAGTCATAGGATTGTAGAAAGTCTTCAAGAAGCACAAGATTTTGCAGATACAGTTGGCTTTCCTGAACATGCCCTAGTCGTCATGCTCAGTTCTTCACCAAAAAGTCAAGATGAAATTATCAAAGGTATTAAGACAACAGAAGAACTTGTGGAAGCAATTGAATTTGCTTTAAACAGTTCCGAAGATGGCAAAGTTTATATAGAAACAGATATGCGTGCTCTATATAACCCGACTCGGATGAAAAATATCGCAAAAGCTACCCACGACTTAGTCAGAAAACTAAATAATGCCTGTCCCAACTGTTCCTGTCCAGGTTTTGAATTAGTTCAAAGGAAAAAGGGATTACTGTGTGCGTATTGTAACTTGCCAACAGAGCTAACTCTGACAGCAATCTATAGATGTCAAAAATGCGGATTTTCTGAAGAAGTCTTTTTCCCAGATGGATTGCAAAACGCAGATCCATCTCAATGTATGTATTGCAATCCCTAATACAAATTATTAAAGATTTTACAAAAAGCAATCTCCCACGCTTTTCCACAGGTTAATCCGGGTATGGTCGCTTGACTATGTTACTAGGAACTATGAGGGAATTTTGACACTCACCGCCCTAAAAGTGCGGTGATTCTTCGCTCAACGACTCAGCTTGCTTTGATAGGATTACTCCAACCAAAGTAGAGGCTAAATCTCCCGAAGCGTTCGGGTCTATAACCCAAGTTCCCACATGCCCTGTGGTACTCAAGGCTAATTTCAGAATATTGATGGCAGCATTCCAGTCTCTGTCTAACACGAACCCGCATTGGCAAACGTGAGTTCTCGTAGACAGAGACTTTTTGATTAGCGTGCCACAACTAGAACATTCTTGGGACGTATAGGCAGGGTTGACTGCAACTGTTATCTTGCCGAACTTGACCCCAAAGTATTCCAGCCATTTTCTGAACTGATACCAACCTGCATCATTAATAGATTTGGCGAGACAGTGATTTTTAACTAAATTCCTAATCCTCAAATCTTCGTAGGCAACCAAATCGTTAGATTGGATTACGCAACGTGCCACTCGCTTGGCATGTTCTTCACGCTGCCTACTTATTTTGAGGTGTACTCGCCCTAACTTATTAATGGCGCGCTTCCGGTTGGCAGAGCCAATATTTTTACGAGAAACACGCCGTTGTCTAAACTTCAGCCGTTTCTCACCAATTCGATAAAACTTTGGATTCGGCTCGGTATGACCATTGCTATCGGTATAGAATTCTTTGAGTCCTACATCCAATCCAATGTTCTTGCCTGTTGGTTGCACATCCTGTACTTCGTTCTCTGTTCTAATGAGAAATTGAACGTAGTATCCGTCAGCCCGATGCACTAACCTTACTCGTTTTATCTGCTCTAGTTGATAGAAGTTTAAATCCCACGTTCCCTTAAGTTTAAGCTTGCCAATTCCTTTTTTGTCAGTGAAAGTGATTTGTTTGCAAGTTTCAGATAAAGACCACCCAGAAGTTTTGTACTCGACTGAACGGCAATTTTTCTGAAAGCGTGGATAGCCCTTTTTCCCCGGAATAGATTTTTTGCAGTTATCGTGTACCCTTGCTATTGCACTATAGGCTCTTTCGATAGCCGCTTGGCAAGCGCTAGAGTTCAGGGCTTTAACAAACGAGAACTCCTCTCTGAGCGTTTTGCTAAGGCGATACAGTTCTTTCTGTCCTACACCTCGGTTATCCATCCAGTGACGAATAGCCTTGTTGCGAACAAATTGAGTCGCTCTAATCGCCGAATCTATCGCTGCATATTGAGTTGTTTTTCCCTTAGCCTTAAACTCTAGGACGATCATTTGCGTGGAAAAAACCTACGCAAAAATCATACCACGAATAAAGCTGCCCTGGAAGGGCAGGGCTTTAAACCCAATTTTTCGGTAAATTCTCAGTTCTGTACCAATTCTCCATAACAATACGCTTAATAATTACCCCCCGCCGAACGCGTCCCCCCGCGAGTTCGGGGGGAGTACAGGGGTGTCGAATAAAGCTCAACTTCATAGAGATAGAGAAATGGTATGGGTACTGCGTTCTTCTGAGAAACCCCTGTAAAGAATTCAGAAAATTAATGTAAAAACTATAACATATAAAAAGCCGTACAAGTATGTATTTGGTAAAGTATAGGTAGAATTAAAAAGACAAGAAGCGATCGCATATCATTCAAAGCGCTCATTATCGATTAACTACTATGGAAGTTTTAGAACTCAAACGCGAAGTCGAAACGTTGTCTCATCGCCTGGGTAAAACCCAGGACTATCTTTGACATCCCTGCACTTAGCGCTAAAATTCAAGATTTGGAACAAATAGCAGCCCAACCAGAACTGTGGGATGACCAAACGAAAGCACAGGAAATACTGCAAGAACTTAACGACCTGAAAGCACACCTGCAACAGTATCACCAGTGGAAAGCTTCTTTGGAAGACACTAGGGCAGTGTTAGAGCTGTTGGAGTTAGAAACAGATGAAGGGCTACTGCAAGAAGCCGAGTCTACTGTCACTAAGCTCAACCATGAACTTGACCAATGGGAGTTACTCCAGTTGCTTTCTGGTCCCTATGATGAAAAGGGAGCTGTACTGACAATCAACGCAGGTGCTGGTGGGACTGATGCTCAAGACTGGGCTGAAATGTTGCTGCGGATGTACACCCGTTGGGGAGAAAACCACGGCTATAAAGTTCAGTTAAATGAGCTTTCCGAAGGTGATGAAGCGGGAATTAAATCTGTCACTGTAGAAATTACTGGGCGCTATGCCTACGGCTACCTGCGTTCAGAAACAGGTACACATCGCCTAGTGCGGATTTCACCTTTCAATGCCAACGGGAAGCGGCAAACCAGCTTTGCTGGCGTGGAAGTGATGCCCCAGATAGATAACACCATCCAACTGGAAATTCCTGAAAAGGATTTGGAAATAACTACAACTCGGTCTGGTGGTAAGGGCGGACAGAACGTCAACAAAGTAGAAACCGCAGTGCGAGTTGTTCACCTTCCCACTGGTATTGCCGTCCGTTGTACAGAAGAACGCAGCCAATTACAAAACAAAGAAAAAGCCCTCGCCCGCTTGAAGGCAAAACTGCTAGTGATTGCTCAAGAGCAACACGCTAAAGAAATCGCGGAAATTCGTGGTGATATGGTAGAAGCCTCTTGGGGAAACCAAATCCGCAACTACGTTTTTCATCCTTACCAAATGGTGAAGGATTTGCGAACTGCTGCGGAAACAACTGCGATCGCGGATGTGATGAACGGCGAAATTGATATGTTCATCCAAGCCTATCTCCGCCAAGAGAACCAATTAGTAGAGGCTTCTGCGTAACTTTGAATGAGGGAGATGAGGGAGATGAGGGAGATGAGGGAGATGAGGGAAGAAACATCCTCCTTATCCCCCTCATCCTTCCCTAAAGCCGGCAGAATGGCAACTTGATGTTATAAGAACTGTTACATTATTAGAAGACTTTGTTACAAAAATATTATGAGCGATTCTCCTTCTACCGAACCTCGACCTAGCTACGTGAAACTTGCAATGCGAAACATGGTGCAGAAGGGCGGCACCTCCGTGAAGCATTTTGTACTGACGACTGTAGGGCTTTTAGCAGTCCTTGTAGGTCTTGCTTACCTGACTCGCTAACGACATCATACGTAAGCTTAGGAGACTTTGTAGACAAGTGCAAGTTGAACTGTATGTACAGGATTGTTATCATGAGTTATCCCAACCGGAAGCTGTAGGCTCTGGTAACACGGATGCCCAAATTGCAACTGAAACTTGGAAAAAGTGGTTTGAGTGCTGGTTAGAAATATTACAAGCGAGTATTCCGCCAGCGCCAAAATATGAAGTTGGACTACGTTTAACAGATGATGCTGAAATGCGAACGCTTAACGCCCAGTATCGTCAGCAGAATAAACCCACAGACGTTTTATCGTTTGCGGCGTTAGAGGTTTTGCCTCAGCTACCAGAAATCGACGCCGATGAAGCGTTGTATCTCGGTGATATTGTTATTTCAATCGAAACAGCACAGCAGCAAGCTCAACAGCAGGAACACCCTTTGCCAACGGAGCTAGCTTGGTTAACGGCTCATGGGTTATTGCATCTTTTAGGTTGGGATCATCCAGACGAAGAAAGTTTGAGCCAAATGCTAAAACAGCAAGTAATATTACTGAAGACAATAGGTATTGATATTGACTTTGAATAGTGATTGCTGACTAGCTTTTAAGTGTTATTCTGTATTTAATATCTAACATTGTTTGGTTAAAAAGAGCTGATAAGTTCATTTATTTATTAAGATCCGCTAAAATCCCCTCCTCACGCACTTTGGTGTTTGATTTTTATGCCTATGTCTCAACAAGTTTCGTCCCCAGCACAAGTTTCATCTCCACCAGCGCCAAACTCCTTAGAAACAGTTGTGACTAAGCAACGTCCCCTGTCGTGGCAAATAGCCTCTAATTTATTTGTGAGTTTTAAGTATGCTTGGTGTGGAATTAGCTACGCTTTTCTAACTCAACGCAATTTTCGCATTCACGTTGTTGTCGGTGCTTTAGCTATTGGCTTGAGCATTTTTTTACATCTTAAGCCTGTTGAAATATCGGTTATTGGCATAACGAGCGGTTTAGTTTTGGCGTTGGAGTTACTGAATACAGCGATCGAGTCAATTGTCGATCTAACAGTTAAGCAGACCTACCATGAATTGGCAAAAATTGCTAAAGACTGTGCTGCTGGTGCTGTGCTTGTCTCGGCTTTGGTCGCGGTGCTAGTCGCTGCTACACTCTTACTTCCTCCCCTGTTCGCTTTAGTTTTGTCGGCGCATTCTTGAGTGCTGAATGCTGGAGATGCTATTTGGGCAGCTTCAGACAGGGTGCACTTAAACTTTATAACGATTTTTTAAATTCACTGGATACGACTTATCGTGTCTGTATCAAGATGACTTAAACTGCGATTAAAATCTTTTGGTGACAGTCAATCACAATTATCTGATTGCTAAAAACCAGGAGAAATCAACTTTGCTTATAATAATCGATAATTACGACAGCTTTACCTATAATTTAGTCCAGTATCTGGGAGAACTGGCGGCTGAGTTCCCAGTAGCAACTGATATTAAGGTTTTTCGTAACGACAAAATCACCATAGATGAAATTCGTGCGCTACAGCCAGATGGAGTCGTGATTTCTCCAGGACCTGGTCGCCCAGAAGATGCGGGAATTTCCCTGGATGTGATTTCTCACCTTGGATCAAGCGTGCCAATATTAGGCGTTTGCTTGGGGCATCAAAGTATCGGTCAAGTGTTTGGCGGTAAAATCATTTCTGCGCCAGAGCTGATGCACGGCAAAACTTCACCGATATATCACACAGGCGTAGGAGTCTTCAGTAACTTAGAAAATCCGATGACCGCAACCAGGTATCATAGTTTAGTGATTGAGGGCGATACTTGTCCAGATGTGCTGGAAATAACTGCATCGCTTGAGGATGGCACAATTATGGGAGTGCGACACCGGAACTATCCTCACATTCAGGGCGTCCAATTTCACCCAGAGAGTGTCCTGACAACTTCAGGGAAGCAGCTATTGCGAAACTTTTTGGAACAATTGCAGTCTCGAGAGATGAATCCATGAAACGACGACAGTTATTGGGTTACGCAGGGGCGGGATTAGTAACAACGTTGGTTACTAGCTTGGGTTCCGACCTTCAAGTGAATGCCCAATCTGGCGGTTCATTATCAATTCAGTGGTTGGGTCATACTAGCTTTCTGTTTACTGGTGGCGGAGTAAAAATTCTCACAAATCCCTTTCGGACAATTGGCTGTACCGCCGGTTATCGTGCGCCAAAAGTTGCGGCTGATTTAGTGCTCATTAGCAGCCAGCTGCTGGATGAAGGTGCTGTAGAAGACCTTGCAGGAAATCCCAAGCTTATTTACGAACCTGGAGCTTACGAGTTTAATGGCATTAAGTTCCAGGGAATTGCCATAAACCATGACCGCAAAGGTGGTAAGCAGTTTGGTATAAATACCGCTTGGCTTTGGAAGCAAGGGGGAGTTAGCATCCTTCATTTAGGAGGAGCCGCCGCACCCATTTCGATTGAGCAAAAAATTCTGATGGGGCGTCCTGATGTGGCGTTAGTCCCTGTGGGAGGCGGTCCAAAAGCTTATAATCCTCAGGAAGCTAAACAGGCAATTCAAACCCTCAATCCCAAGATCATTATTCCTACCCATTACCGTACACAAGCTGCTGACACTGCTAATTGCGATATTTCGCCATTGGATGACTTCCTGACGGTAATGAATGGAATGACAGTACGGCGTAGCACGAGTGACACACTCACTGTTAGCTCTGGTAAATTACCAGATAATGGTGCTATTCAAGTTTTGAGTTATAAATATTAACAATAACTTGCTGATTGTGGGGCAGGTGTTTCGCCTGCCTTTTTAATGGAAAAACACTTTCGTCGTAATCTTTCTTAAGACCATAGACAGCTTCGGCAAAAAGTTTTAAAATACGATTTATTATAGTAAGATTACTTATTGCACAATCAGCATAAGCATAGTAAAAATTTTCAGGTGATTTCTCCAGACATCGAAATCAGTCTATTAAAATCAGAAAGTCTTTCGTAAAGGGCAAAAAACTTATGGATGTAAAGCTGATTTTAGCTGGATTAACAATTGTCTTCACAGTTTCGTGCTTGTTCTTTGGCACGAAAAATGGATATTACGATTCAGATAACTATCATGGTAATGGCTCTGCCCATTAAAGTTACAAAAGCAATCAGTCCCGCTTCAGGTACGCCAATTGCCTGGGTTGGATAACCCCCCCACAGTCCTTAGTTTGAAGAATCTTCATCACTCACTTGTTTATATTACACAAGTTTGGTATGTCCACGTTAACCAAACGAAGATAAGCATTGCGATGGTGTGGGGATCGATAACTGAACTGGCGATGGACACTGTGTGGAAGGAAAAACTATCCACGGGTTGTGCCGTTTATGGACACCTGCTTTTGTTGGAAGGACGCTTGCATACGCAAGCGTCCTCCGCTATGGAATTGGCTTTGGACAAATGTCCATAGAGATGAAGTTAGAGGGGAGGAGAGCATGAGCGATCGCCTGTCGGTATCCTCTGGGGTTGATATGGGGGACGCGGCGAGTGGGTTAGAATGTTTGCCCTTTGGGGTTCACCACGACGATGAGGGCGTTTGTTTGTTGGTGCGGATGGGACCACACCGCATTCTACTTGATTGTGGTTTGGCGGATACTTCGCCTTTAGTCAGGGGGTTGAAAAAACCCGCACGTCGAGAAAGTTCACTACCAGCGGATTTAGTCTTGGTGAGTCATGCCCATCCAGATCATGCTAAAGGGTTGCTAGCACTGCACAAGGCATTTCCACTGTTACCAATATATGCTAGCGAAGTAACCAGCAAATTGCTGCCTCTAAATTGGCTTGATCAACATGGTGAACAAGTCGCGCCATTTTGTCAAGCGCTGCCATTGCGATCGCCAATAGAATTCAAAGATGGTTTGGTGGCAGAATTATTTCCCGCCGGTCATCTTCCTGGAGCGGTGGCAATTCTCCTGACGTATACTACCCCAGAACGCTCTTACAGGCTACTGTATACAGGCGACTTTTTTTTATCAAACTCGCGGTTGGTAGAAGGTTTGCGCTTGGAAGAATTGCGGGGAACAGAATTGGATGTGCTGATTATTGAAGGGAGTTATGGGACTTCCCGCCATCCCCACCGCCGGAGTCAAGAAAATCAACTTGCTGAAAGAATTAATCGAGCGATCGCTGAGGGTTCCTCTGTGATCCTCCCCACACCCACTTTGGGACTCGGTCAAGAACTGCTGATGCTTTTACGCAGTCATCACCATTTCACCGGAAGGGATTTAGATATCTGGGTTGATGGTACTGTTGCCATTGGATGCGACGCTTACCTAGAATTGCTACCCAATCTCCCCTCCTCAGTACAAAACTTTGCCCGCCATCAACCGTTATTTTGGGATGAACGGATACGTCCGCGCGTGCGTCGCATCGAACCAAAGCAGCGCCCTGAGATTGGCAATTCTTGTATTATTCTCACTGATTTTACAGCTGACTTGCGACAATACTGCCAACCTAATACTGGCTCTTGGCTCACCCTTTTACCAGAGAAAACCAATATAAAAATTAACGACGAATACTCACTGCTGTGTCCTGTCGAAACGTATCTCCTCGCCCAACATAGCGATGGTCCTGGAACTACGCAGCTGATTCATAATTTGCGACCGCAGCACGTCATCTTCGTCCACGGTTCTCCTGCTTACTTGGCAGACCTGACAAGCTTAGAAGAGTTGCAAAATCGCTACCATCTCCATTCTCCAGCAGCTGGCACATTGGTGGAACTGCCGATTGGTGAAACATTTATACAACCAGCTGCCCCGGAAACCAATTATGAAGGCGAACTTACAGAATTAGGAACTGTAGTCACGATTACCTTACCCGACGCGATTACTGCCGATCCCCGCTGGCGACAGTTTGCCGACACAGGTTTGATTGAAGCCCGCTGGCAAGGAGAAGAATTGGTATTGCGGGCGCTGTCACAAAGAGAACTGATTAATCAAAATAGCGATCGCTTCATTTGGTCAGACGTTGATTGCTGTGGTACCTGCCGACATCAAAGAGGACAGCGGTGTTGGAATCCCGCGTCTCCACTGTATAACTTCAAGGTGACTCTTGAAGGTTACTGCCCTGCCTTTGAACGTAACAGCGACAAAAGTGCTGACCTGTAAGAAAAGATAGAAGAACCAAGAAGCGAAGAACGAAGAAAGCAACACAAAAAAGGATAGTTTTTTTGTTCACTCTTCATTCTTCACTCTTCATTCTTGATTAGTCTGGATTTGAATCAGTGAAACGATTGCGGATGCGTTCAGCTTCCGGACACTCTTCAGTTAAAAGAGGTTCTACATTACCGCGTGGCACTGAAGCTAATTTTTGCGTTACAGCGCCAATGCTTTCAAGCCGAACCATTTCCTCCCAAGAACAAACTTCATCTTCTTCTTCTGTTTCATAACGTAGGGTGACTAAATCTCCCTCTATATCGAGGATGCGGGCGCGTTCAATCCAGCGTTGCTGGTCCCGCAAGAACACGCATACCTCCCGCCCATCGCAACACAATTGATAAATCTTGCGGTGTAGCATCTACTGCTTCTGCCTTTTTATAGTTAGTTAAATCTGTCAACATCTGGGCTGTGCCCCAAGTAGAGGAGACCTTTTCAAAGTTCGTTAACCGAACTAAGTCAAGATATCCTTCTTGACCCAAGCCAAAGACTTGTTTGTCGTTTTCAGTTATATGGGCTTTTTGGGTCATAAAGTTCCCGGTTACTGCACCAGTTGAACTCAATCTCTGTCAAGGTCATTCAAAAAATGTTGACTTCATAGAAGTCACATAATTCCGGATTTGTCCTGACCAAGTTAAGAGTTGCTGGTGAGTTCTTCCAACCATGTTGTAATAAATGATACTCCAAAACAGGCGTTACTTGCGGTTGTTTTAGTTGACTACTTGTAGTCATTGGCATTGCTGGGAAGTCTGGGGACTCTGCTTTACTTTTACCCCTATGTACTTGATCTTAGCTTATTCTCTTGTAACCTTCATGGTTTTAGACAACAACACCTCAAGGTTTTTAGCTTAATTTTTTTGCTTGATTTTACACGTTTATTAGCCTGATTAGCACGGCGTAAGCCTAACGCTTTTGCTCGTGTCAGCTTTTGGTAGTCCCTTAGGAAATTTATTGCCAGTTTCGAGGATGCTTCGCGTTCAATTTGACCTGCAGGAACTGCGTTGTGTAGGGCTGTCAAATCATCTGAGTCTTAGCATATCCCCAGCAGCTTGGATACTTGTATTTCCTGTTCATTGATGTAAATCAACCCCATCTGATAGATATTTTTTCTTATAGCATACTGCTAATTTTATAAGGTGAACTTATTTTTACAGATGTCTTTCCTCTACTATCGTTGCTTTTCATAGATATGAATGTACACAATTTTTACCAAAATGCACTGGTTATCAAAAAAAATTTAGTAAATTTTATACTATCAATGAATTCTCTACGTTCAACTACAAGACATAGACTGTGGCGCAAAGATATTGATAAAGCGCCACAGTACCTCTGTCTCAATCCCTATTCACAAAATTGCACCAGTACTGACTCTTAATTTTTCATCTTTATTCGATATAAATGAGATGCACCCTCAGCAACTGGTTCTGAGTATCTTAATCCACCAAAGCGAATTGGGGTTTTTGGTCGCAGCTTTCTGGTATGTTTACCATTTCGGTTAACTTCTTGAGATAAGCTTTTCGTTCTAGCATTCTTGGTGTGACATCAAGCCCCACTCTTGCCAAAATCTTTTCCCAGCGATAGACCCAGTCATGCCGTAGGAGCGAGTTAATAATGTTGTCTTGACGTATTTTTGCTAAACGTTCAGGCTGTGCATTCAAATCAGCAATGATATTAGATATATCTGGGCTATCGAAAGGAATCTCAATCACCGCATCTGACCAGTCAAAGTTGTCGGTGAAAGCCTCGCATTTGGGAGGAACACCTAGCATTATTGTTCCCCCAGCAGCACCTTCAAAAAAGCGTGGGCCTACTTCCTCTTGAGGATTTCTTTGACCTATTAAATCAAATTTTGCTTTATTGACTATCATATAACTGCTTCTCTTCACAAAATTCGTATAGAGACTTCGATGATATCTGTAGTCTGCCATGTATAAATCTTTTATAGTGTCGTAGATATAAAAGAGTTTTTCCTGTTCACTATGTTTTAGTAAAGCTTCGTGAGTAACTAGTGAACGGCGTCCAATACTTAAGACATCAATACAGCGGTAAAGGTCACGTGGATAAGGGCAGAAATTGACAGCATCAACTCCATATGCGAGAGAGTGGCAGGGACGTTGGACAATATCAGCAACCTCAGCCACACTAGAACTAAAGTTCATGAAAATATCATCGAATTTTTTTAAAAGCCGTAGTTGAACTTGCGAACTCTCAATATCTTTCAGCCAGATTTCATCTAACCAACAAACGGCATGCCGACATTTATCCCGCCAGCCTTTGATAGAATTGAGAACCAAAATATCTTGAATTGACTGGCAGAAAAAGAAAAATAAATCATATTCTTTATCTACCTTAAATTCATAGTTAACTAATGATGAAAGCAATTCGCCATTGTTTAGTATTTTTGCTGCCTGGTTTGCTATCTTGTTAGTTACTTTGAAAAGATTAGGATTGAATGTTGGTGTAATTAAATCAACTGTGTCACAACCACAAATGACATCCTCAAACTCATAAGGTGCGGAACGAGAAACATGTAATTTCAAATTACGCATTGATACCAGTAATACCCGAGGTTGTTCAGGAAAAATATTGGCGGTTTTTTGTGACATACAATTGACTTCCTTTCGTTCAAAAATAATTTTGATTGTTCCAAATCTGGCAAATTCTCCCTGGTTAATACTTACTGGCTACTCTTTACACTGAACAAGTTGATTGAAAAGCAAAATTTAGTAGGTAGATACAAAGAAACCGAAAATTTCAATGTCCAAATTCTGCTAAGATCTTCCAGCTTGCCGCGATCCACTCCCTTGTTGCAAAATTCCCGACTTGTGGGGTCAGGGAGTAAAGTTGTAGCTACACTAGTCCAAGTGGCGTTGCAGAATGGAAGTATGAAATAGAATATCTCTGATTTGAACCCTTGTAGATTTATTCAAGGGTTAATTAAGATTTTACGGAATCAGAAAAATTTATATTTCTTAGCATCATTCCGCGATTGAGTAACAGCGCCCAAGTTGACCAAAATGGTTAACACAGCTGTATAGCTAGCAATTGCTTTAACGCACAGCGTAGAATAATCTTTTATTAAGGATAGGTTAAAAAAGTTTTTTTTATTTAAAGATATCTTAAAAAAAATAGATAATTTGTGAAATTACCACTTTAAAGTTTCTGCATAATTATTGAAAAAACGACCGGAAATCCTCATCCTTTTGGCTTAACTGTACCCACTCTAAGTTTAAATCCTGAAACTTTTGCACCAGGCGATCGCATGCTGGGCGTTCTGTAGCGTAATGTCCAGCATCAATTAAAATCAGATTGCGATCGCGGCTTTCCTGAAACTGATGGAACTTACAGTCAGAAGTCAAATAAGCTTGAGCACCTGTTTTCACTACCGCCGAGATAAAACTAGCTCCCGAACCACCCAAAACAGCAACTCGAGAAATCGCCTGCTCTAAATTTGCCACTGGCGAGGAAACCAAATGAGAAGGAGCAAGTCGGGTTTGAATTGTTGCGAGTAATTCTTTTAAACTTAAAGATGGCTCTAAATTCCCAACGCGCCCATATCCTAAACCTGGTTGAGTGGGTACGACAGGAGAAACTTCCTTGAGTTGTAGAATTTGAGCTAAAACATCAGCTGTCCCATCCTCCACTTGGTCGAAATTCGTGTGGGCGCTGTAAATACCAATATTGTGGGTAAACGCCAATCGCGCCATTTCGCCTATGGCGTCGCCACTACGCAAAAACTTGGGTGGGCTGAAAATCAAAGGATGGTGAGCGAAAATCAGATTCGCAGCAATACCAGAGTTGCGCAAGGCGATCGCTTCTTCCATCACCGCCAAAGTTGGTGTTAGACAAACCAATACCCGCGCATCTTCCTGCAATACTCCAGGTTCAATTTGCCAGCCACAATTATCCCAGCTTTCTTGCCAAGCTGGATTTGCCCATTTTTCAAACCAGGTTATCAAATCAGCAATTTTCATTATTGTTTAGTCATTAGTCATTAGTCATCAGTCATCAGTCATCAGTCATCAGGATTGGACGACAGACTATTGACTTTGAACTATATTAACTATTTTTAGGAATATTAAGTTTTAATGATAACTGTTCGCGCAGTTGGTGGAAAGGTTTGTTCCAAACGGGGCGAGCATTCCAATTCCATGCTGGCACGGGAATAAGTTGTTGTGCTGCAAGATACGTCAGCAGGCGTTGCTCATCCTCTGGTTCTCGGGAAAAGCAGAAGGGATTGCGATAACATTGTTCACGAAGTTGATGATATCGGGCATCCCCAACACGAATAAGTTGTAAAATTCCTTTACCTTTTGAGATTAAACAATCCAAAAAAGTCAGACTGAAAGGTTCAATGACAGCGCGAGTTTGGGCTTCGTTTTGTACCCATTTTGCCCAATCAAACCCAAATATAAAGTCGTGGACGTAGCGAAAGCGAATTTCGGATTGGCTGCCAAACAGCTCCATCAGTGACACTATCTTATCGCCAAAAGATTCTACAAAAGACACAGCACTGGCTTCTGCTACCAAAGCCTGTTTGAGCATACTGCTGACAATGAAATCAAAATCCCAGAAAATATTTTCTGGAAAGTTGTGTAACATGGCACGAAGCATACGCTCCAATGTATTGCTTAGAGAATTTATCAGTTGAATATCACAAGTTTTTTCAGCAATTGAACTCCCCAGTTCTACAAAGCTGGTAGCGAAGGTCTTGTGTGGATTGAGTGACAAAGGACTAGCTGTATGCTGGGTGAGGATTTCATCAAGAAGTCGAAAAGCATGAGTTATTTTCCGATTTTGCTTCATATCATTAAAACCACTCAACACTTCGGCTAAAAAATTATTTTCACGAACCAGAAATGTGAACAACCAATTCTCTAGTGTGGCTTCTTTGCCTATGTTCCCAGATATAAATTCCTTGCCAAGTTCCCAATACTAAGTGACCTCGATTTATAGGAATAATTTCTGATGTGTGGGTCAAAGCTGTGCGAATATGTGCTGGCATATCATCAGGACCTTCAGCATCATGAATGTACTGGGCTGATTCTGGCACGATTTTTGCCATAAAGTTGGCTAAATCCTTGAGTACATCTGGATCGGCATTTTCTTGAATCAGCAAACTGGCTGAGGTATGGCGCAAAAACAGAACGCACAGCCCTGTCTCAACTCTTGATTCGGCGACTGCGTCTTCAATTTTTTGGGTAATGTTATGTAAAGATTTACCAGTGGTGGAAACCTTCAATAACTTTTGGTAGTGCGTCATCTTTAAACATTATTTATCAATCATGAATCATGAGTCATCAGTCTCTGGTTCAGAGTTTGTGGACTCTTGAGTGTTGAGTGTTGACTCTAAATCGTCCTCTTTGCCTTCTTCTTGTGGATGATTTTCTTCGCTCTCTAGCCAAGGAGAGTCGAAGTGAGTCCAAGGAAGAATCGGTTTATTAGGTAAGTTGGGGGTTAGAACTGTAATATTTGCTGCATCTGGTTTTGGCAAACGCAAAGACCTACTATCAGATTCTGTGGCATTAAATCTTTTGGAAGAATTCATAAATGTTGCTGCTAATCAGGTATAAAATAGAGAGCTACTACATGCGACAAGGCAACCAACGCAATTCCCCAAGTTACACCAGCAGCATAGAATAACGACTGCAAGTTGCCGTTGATAGGCTGCTTGTTAGCATTATAAGTCTCTACTTGATTAACTAGCATCTGCAACTGATATTCTTCAGGTGGCATTGCTAGATAACCCTCCAAAAATTTTTCATTTTCTGGGTTGGGAGTAATGACGAATTGCCGTGGCAGCAAAGCATTGATCAGTAGTGTAAAGTTTATCAAAAATAATGTAACTTCTGTAATACTGAACAGGCTGAAGACGGAAAGCAGCCTTGCGATGGTAAGAACGCTGAGCAATGCACTGTTTGCCACAAACAGGATATTCGTCTGAGTGAGTAAAATTTGCCGTTCTTCCTTTTGTTTGTCTAAGACTCGACGTATATCCTGGGAGGCTAAGCTCAAAGTCAGGGAAGATAGATTTTGTTCCATGACAAAACTTAGAAATAGATAAATTAGTATAAAAAAAACTTAATTTACAGCACCTGTTACGGCTTAAAGCTGTAAAAAGCTTATCCTCCTTAGCAAGTAGCTTCCCTTAAAAAGCTGTGTTGTTGATTTTACGGCTTTAGTTTTTAGAGATGCAAATAGTTGAGCACAGCTTGAGCTATGGTCTCATTCCCATCCTTAGCAATAGGTTGGGATTGCTTGGGTTGATTGGGTTGTTGGTTGAGAAAATCCCAAGTTCCCTGAAAAAACTCAGATGGGGTAAGAATTTGATGTTGGTTGTAATGAGTAATACCTTCTAATAAAAAAGCTGCTTCTGCAAACTCATGGCGAGTGATTGAAACAATTGGCACTTGCAGACGTGTAGCTTCAGCAAAGGTACTGAAACCCGGTTTAGAAACAACTCGCCCACAAATTGGCATAAAATCAACAGGGCGGTATTTGTGGTCAGTGACTGGCACTATATTTGGCAAATCGGGGGCAGACTTATCAAAGGCGATAAATTGCCAATCTGGAAATTGCTTTAGATTATCGTAGGGAATTTGCTGCAAACCCAAGCCGCCAAAGGTAAGTAAGATAGTCTTTTCTGTTGGGGCTGTGATTCCCCATGTGGATCTTACTTCTTCACAAGAGTAGCGAGGAGAACCGCCTGTTAAGCCTACATCTGTGATATTGTTGAACGCTTGCATCGGTTCATGAAAAGGAAGACGAAACAGGCGATCGCACTTCGAGTAACAATCACTTATCCAATCGGCGATCTCTGTAAAGCTACTACCCCAATCTCGATAGATAAAGTCAAAGCCAAAGTTACTCATCATCCAACAGGGTATGTCAGCTACTTTGGCAATTTTGCTGGCAAGGAAGGGGATATCCGCCAAGATAAGATTAACGCGATTTTGGCGGATAAAATTGACTTCAGAAGCAATGATGGAATTTTGGTTTTTCTTGATCTCAAGTAATTTTTCTAAAGTTGCAGTTTTATCCATTGTCAAGCTATCTGCTTGCACCACACCTAAATCCATTGCCCGGGGACGGTGGATAAAGTCCCCTTCTATGTAGCACTCTAGCAACCATCGTGGTGCTGTGCTGACGATAATAAGTAACACTTCTGGACATAACTTTTGAATTGTCGCGGCGACGGCTGCGGCGCGGGTTGCATGACCAAAGCCGTGATTGGTGATAGCTATGTATAAAATTGGTCTATCCATTGGAGATATGACTTAATTATTCATGATGAATTGTTCGTTGTAGAGACGTAGCATGCTAAGTCTCTACGTGAAACCTCTTGCGAAAGTCAATTTTATGAAAAAAAACCACAGATGGACACAGATGGACACAGATAAATTATCTACGTTTTTCTGCGTGTATCTGCGGTTGTAAATGTCTATTAATCATACTTATGCAAGAAGTCTATTTGTTAATTATTAGGCATGGGTATGGCTCCATACGGTTCAGTTCAGGTTGATGTGTGAAAAATTACCTGTGGTAGAGACGCGCTGTTTGAAGCGTCTCTACATTCTGTTCCTGATAAGGGTTCAGATAAGATCAGAACCGCATTGGGGTATGGCTTAATACCTAAATTTGACAAAATCGTTGAATTCCTTCAACCAGTTGGTCGATTTCTGATTCTAGAGTAAAATAGTGAACACAAGCACGTACGCAATCCGGATCGGCTATTGTCCGAGTAAATAATCTTTGTGACTCCAAAAAGACAACGAGTTCACGGCTAGCGTTAGGTTTTTGATTTGTGAGTTGAAACGAGACTAAGCCACTTTCTGGTGGAGAAGTTCGCAAACATTTGACATCGGATATCGCTTGTAATCGTTGCCATAAGTATTCGCTGTAATGGCAAATTTGCTGGTAACGTTCCTCTGGTGTTCCCCATTGCTGATGAATGGCGATCGCCTCCCTTAACCCTGTGTACAGTGGATAATGAGATGTAGCTACTTCATAGCGTTGTCCATCTGGTTGCCAACCCACAGGCTGACCTTGATTATCACGCACAATACTGCGCCAACCGATAAACGTAGGTTTGTGGCTGTCTCGTACTTCTGGTCGTACATATAAACCTCCGACACCCTCAGGACCGCATAACCATTTATGACCGGTAAAGGCGTAAAAATCAGCTCCCAATTCAGTTAAGTTTAAAGGCAATAAGCCGACGGACTGAGCGGCATCTATCAAAAGTCTGACAGAGTTATTTCTGCATATTTCAGCAATTTTATCAATAGGCAAAACTTGACCTGTATTCCAAAGAACGTGACTTAAGATCACAAGGCGAGTCTTTGGACGCAAATGTTGAGTGATGACTTCAACGGGGTTCCCTTGATTTAAAGTTGCCATTAAGGGACAAGTACTTAGTTCAACACCGAACCTACGCCCGATTTCCTGAGCTGTTGCGATGATACCTGGATGTTCGCAGTCGCTAAGCAGAATGTGGTCGCCAGGTTGCCAATCAAGACCCCACATAGCAATATTACAGCCAACAGTGACATCCTCAGTTAAGGTGATTGTTTCGGGTGGTACATTTAACTCAGAGGCGATCGCCACTCTAGCAGCTTTCACCTCTTGTCCAACCCAACGACCGACTTCATTACCAAAAGGACCTATTTGCTGGATATAAGCTTCCGCATGAGAAATAGCATCCAAAGCGGTTTGTGGCATTGGTCCTTGACCGCCATAGTTAAAATACGTCTTATTTGCCAAAGCTGGAAATAGCTGTCGGTACTGATGCAACTTGGTTGGTGATGCGGAAATACTAGTCATTGAGCATTAATCTTTAGTCACTAGATATTAGTTATTCTCCCCCTACTTTTCCTACTTTTCCTACTTTTCCTACTTTTCCTACTCTCCTTTGCTTATAGACTTTCCCCACTTTCCCAAAAAGTATGCATAGTAACATCAACTTTAGTTATTTGGATCACTGCCAGAAAGTGCGAATTCTTGTTACCTTAAGAGAATGTTAATTAATGCTGAACTACTGCTGCAATACCAACGCTGCAAGCGCCGACCTTTTTTAGACATTCACGGTGACAAAAGTCGGCGAGATGCTGCTAATGACTTGCTGCTTAAACTGTATCAGGACAAAATCGCTCATCAGATGAGTGTTTTGACACAGTTTACATATCAGGAACCACAATATGGGCACAGAGATTGGAAAGCAGGAACTGCAGCAACTTTAGAGTTGATGCAGCAGGGGGTTGAGTGCATTCATCGAGGGGTGCTGTTAGCAAGTTATTCTGAAAGACACACGCTACTAAGCCGTCCAGATATTCTCGTTAAGCACAGAGGACAATCGCGCTTTGGAGATTGGATGTACGTTCCAGTAAGTATTGAACTGGGTAAGCGTCCTAAACAAGAGTATCAGGTTGTAGCAGCATTTCACGCTTATGTGTTGGCGATGGTGCAACAAGTTGAGTTTGAAACAGCTTGGCTGATGTTGCGTGGCAAAGAGGTGAGTTATCCTGTGGATATATCCAAATGGATGCCACAAATGCAGCGCATTCTGGAGGAGTATATTCAAACTTTGGAAACAGACGAAGCGCCGGAAGTATTCATCTCTCGTCAACGATGCAGTCTTTGCCCTTGGTACAGTCATTGTTATACAGTCGCCCAATCTCAGAAACACCTGTCTTTGTTACCAGGTGTGACACCTGTTCGCTACAAACAACTCCAAGCGTTAGATATAACAACAGTAGAATCTTTAGCGACAACTCGCGCCACTGAACTGGAAAACCTACCTGGTTTCGACAGCATAGTAGCGCCCAAGCTGATATTGCAAGCGCAATCTATCCTAGAAAACCGTCCGCTAATTATACCATACTTATTATCAAAGCAAGAATATCTTGTAGATGGTACTGTTAACACTGCTGTTTGCCTCGACAAAGCGACAAACACTGCTACAGATGCTACACAGGTAGATGATTATAGGGACGATATCCTATTTACAGCTCCTGTAGAGATATATTTTGATATTGAGGCGCAACCAGACTTGAATTTAGATTACCTCTTGGGGGTTCTGGTTGTTGATAGGCAAGCCAAGACAGAACAGTTTTATTCTTTTTTGGCAGAAACAAAAGAAGAAGAAAAATTTATTTGGCAACAATTTCTGGATTTGGTTTGGCAATATCCAGATGCACCAATTTATCATTTTTGTGTTTACGAATTTGATACAGTCAAACGACTCGCAAAGGAGTACCACACTCCGTACACCTCTGTATACCCCGTACTCAGGCGGTTTGTAGATGTGTATGAAGTGTTAACGCAAAACGTGGCGTTGCCTGTAGAAAGTTATGCTTTAAAAGCAATTGCTCGATGGTTGGGGTTTAAGTGGCGTGATCCAGAAGCAAGCGGTGCTAAGTGTATTTACTGGTATGATGAGTGGTTAAAAACAGGCGATCGCTCTTTACTAGAAATTATCCAACGTTACAACGAAGACGACTGCCGCGCAACCCACAGCGTGAAAGACTGGCTTGTGAACTTTTTTCAGAATACTCGTTCGTAGTCAGCGCTTAAGCCCTTAATACAAGCCAACTACCAAGTTAATTGCTAGTGTGATATCGTGTTTGTGGTTTTCACATAGCAATAAACAAGAGTGCAAAAGTCAATCTTTTTGAAAATGAAACCACAGATTAACAACAAGATTCCCGACTTCTCAAAGAAGTCGGGAATCTGAGCGCTTTGATTTTCACTATAATCATCTGTGTTAATCTGGAGGACACTGCACCTTGGGAGTTCCCCCTGTTGTTTAAAGCAGCGTCTCCACAGGAGATAGCAAGTGTCCGTTGTGCATCTGTGATTCTAAATATTCATTGACCATACTTTTGCAATAAGTCTAATAACTCACAATGCAGCACCTCAAAAAGTTTTTGAAGTTTCGGCTAATTATTTTCTTTCTTATTCCGATTTTAATTGTCAGTATATTTTTCATCAATCTACCTGCTTCAGCTTTTCCGATAACTGAAATAGATTTTATAGGTTCTGCTACTTTCCCCACAGATTTTTCTTTTCAAAAAACTCCAATGGGAGGATTTTCTGGAATTACATACGACGCAAAAAAAGAACTTTATTACACAATATCTGATGACCGTAGCGAAAAAGCTCCTGCTCGCTTTTACACCTTGAAAATTGACCTCAGTAAGGGTTCGCTAACCGATGGTGGGGTTGTACCTGTTGGCGTCACCACACTATTAAACGAAAGTAGCCAACCTTTTCCTACTGGTAGTATCGATTCAGAAGGTATCAGCTTAACTAATAAAGAAACTCTTTATATTTCTTCGGAAGGCGATAATAGTAAACAGATAAAACCTTTTATTAAAGAATTTTCAATATCTTCTGGGAAGGAACTGACAACGCTACCAATTCCTAATAAATTCTTACCAAATCAAAGCGGGAAACAGGGTATCCGTGAGAATTTAGCGTTTGAATCTCTAACTATCACACCTAACCAAAAGTATCTGTTTACAGCTACAGAAAATGCTCTTGTTCAAGATGGTCCCGAAGCCAAACCAAAAATGGGTAGTCCTTGCCGGATATTACAATATAATTTGCTTACTGGTGAGCCAGAGAAAGAATTTCTTTACCAGACTGAACCAGTCACACCATTTTTGAATTTCTCTCGTCGATTTTCGAGCGGGTTAACTGATTTAGTTGCTCTTGACAATCAAGGTCATTTCCTAAGTTTAGAGCGGACTTTTACTGGCTTTGGGTTTTCTATTGCGCTGTTTCAAATTTCCTTGGAAGGTGCTGATGATATTCATGATATCGATAGCCTTTTAACTGTTGACCTTAAGAACATCAAAGCTACAGAGAAAAAACCGCTTTTTGATTTGAGACAACTGGATGTGGCGCTAGACAATATCGAAGGCTTAACTCTCGGTCCCAAACTACCTGATGGTCAGTCATTAATCCTTGTGAGCGACAATAACTTTAATCCTCTTCAGAGAACGCAGATACTCGCTTTTAGACTCAAGGTGGAATCACCCCTCATCAGATTATTGCGGCGTTTAGTTCCTAAGTCTAATCGTTAATAAGTAAGTTAATAAGTAAGTGGGGAAGTGGAGGTAATACGGTTAGTTATGTTAATGTATTCAAAGCGATCGCTACTGATTTGCCCCTCTTTGCCAGCGTTATAGTGGTTCAAGTGTTGAGTGCAATACATTAAGAAATAAAAACCACAGATGAACACAGATGGACACAGATAAATAATGACTTCATCCAAAGGAGAAGCGCTATATTTACCAACAATTCTTTTTAGTGCAGCGGAGATTGAGGAAGCGTCACTCAAATTTAGTGTGAAAATGGCTGGCAAAGCTGGTATTTTCTACATTACCGAAGGCTCAGCCGAAAGTCGTTTAAAATTTGATGTTAAATCTAAGCTCCTCATCTACGATTCAGCAAACGCATTTTTTGAGACAGCTTGATATATTGCACCCAAGGCTGTTCCGACAACTGAGAAATTGCGTTTGGTGATAAGGTTGCTGTGAAGATATCCTTTCCCGGCGTCACATCAGCGACGCCTAAATTTTCTAACATGGCAGGTGCATCTGTCGAGTTTCCATCTGGTTGGGTCTGAATGAAAACATTCAAACTAGGTTCTTGTGGGTTATCGACATCATTCAGCGCTACTGCAAGGGCGCTATCCAGCTTTTGATAATTCATAAAACCTCCCAGTAAGTTAACAAGGGCAAGCAAAATAGCTTGCCCTATAATTAACCTATCAAATTTATGAGGTTGCGATTAACTACCTTTATACTGACATCTTGCAACAATCTCAATAAGAGGCGGAGCCTCTATATTCTCGTTCCCAGGCTCAGCCTGGGAACGAGGGCTGGGAGGCTGGGGCCTCCTCCTTGCTACGTCCAACTAGAGATTAAGCGCATCAATCAGTCCATAGCCCCATTTATAATCAAAGGTTCCTGCTGGTTTACCTGGTATGGAACTATTTTTACGAAGCAACTCTTTGATAGCAGCGGGATCGAGGTTGGGGTTACGCTGCAACAGCAGTGCTACCAAGCCGCTGACGAAGGGCGCTGCCATACTCGTACCAGCATTCGCCATAAACTTGGAATTAATAATCATTGAGTGGTCGAAATTGGCATTCGAGGAGAGGGCGGAAACAATCATTGCGCCTGGTGCTGCGACATCCGGTTTTTGAACATCATTTCGCAGCGGTCCTTCACTGCTGAAATCAGAAATTGTATTCACAGGGAAGCCAAAGTCTTCAACTTTGCCGTCTATGTCAGTGTACTTCACTTTAGTTGTATAAGCAGCAACTGTAATTGCATTGCTGGCACATCCAGGGGAACCAACTTTCACCGAGTCAGCCACACTTCTACCTGTGAATAATGTTGCTCCATCTAATGTCCACACATCCAACCGCACATCTTTGGATGAAGTGTTTTTGAACCGCAATTGCCAAATTCCACCTTGTACGGGGGTACTAAACTTGTTGTTAGCTGTACCGCGAATTTGTACTAAAACGTTATAGTCCCCGTTAGCTGGATCGCGTCTTGGTGTTGCGACTTGCACCCGCGAATCTTGCAAGGTGTATTCCTTTGTATAATTACCTTCAGCAATGACTGGTTGGAAGGGTGTGACGAAACCGTTAGGACTACGTAGAGACACTTCCAATTGACCAGCACTAGAGTACCAACCGTTTAACAACGCGATACTTGATTGATTTAATGGCACGTTGAAACGCATGGTATGGCTTTTACCAGCCTTGACAATTGCTTGAGCGTGAATGTTATCGTTGCCTTCGTTACCCGCAGCACAGCAAACTATACGTCCAGGACCAGTTTCAGAGTCAATAATTTTTGACAGCGAGTCGCTTCCGTCGTGAGGGTCAAAGTGTCCGCCCAAGCTCATATTAACGACTGCTGGACGCCCCAATTCTCGGGCCACCCGGAAAATATAGCGAACAGCATCAGCAATGTGACCTTCATCCAAATCACTCCTGACGATGATCAATTCTGCTTCTGGTGCGACACCGCCATATGTCGCATCCACACCAGCAGCAATTCCAGCAACGTGAGTCCCGTGACCGTTTGTATCTTGAGAAACTGTGAGTAGTGAGCCAGTTAATTCCGCTCCATATTTGCCCTCTAGCACTCCAGGACCAGACAGTGTTTGATCCCAAATGCGTAAAATACGCCCTTCAAAGGCGGGGTGCTTCGGGTCAATACCGCTGTCGATAATACCAATAAGAACTCCCTTACCAGTAAGCCCGTTATTTTTCTTTATAAACTCCGGTATATGAACTGCGTTCTTGGCAACGTCCATGCGCAGTTTTAGTTTACGTGATGGCTTGATGCGCTCGATAGCAGGGTCTTCAGATAAGGTGTCTAAACTTTCTATAGGTAAGAAAGCCGTCCGGACGTGTCCTACATTTTGGTTGACTTCAATACCTTGTTGTGACAAATGGCTCAAGTCTGCATGCTCGTCACAGTAGATAAAAACTACGCTACGGGTTGGCTTGAGATTGTTTTTGGGAGGAATGATACTCAGCATTCGTACCTGTGGAGTTAAAGCTTGCTGTCCTTCCCGTTGATAATCTTCAAATGCTATTAGCAGTCCTGGAGATAGTTTTTCGTGTCTCATTTGACCTCAATTGAAGTGTAATTCTGGAACATCTTAGCAAGATAAGTCGAATAAGTATGAATTATAAATTCTGAAAATTTTTAGATTATTTCGGTTTTGGGCGGTTATGAAAACTAATTGATTCTCGGAAAGTCTAGCTTGCACTTAATTATCCTCTCGCTACCTCGCCAAAAGCAAATTTTTGACCGCAAATCTAAAAAACTTAATTTCTTAATTTATAATTCATTATTGAAAAGTTTTTAAGTTGCTTTAAGTAAATACAGCGGCAGGGTGAATCTTTACGGAAGAAGTTGAAATTTTTTTCCTATGTGCCACAATATGACAGGAAGCTGCTCCTTTCCCCTAAATCCCCTTAAATATACTTAAAAAATCGGGGGAATTTTTAGATTTCTCGAAATTCCCCCGATTTTTGCAAATGCAAGGAAATAAACACACCTTTGGCGCACCCTCCATTGCCGTAAAAAGTGCTTTGTTTCAGATACTCAATCTTCCAATTTTTTAGAAAACTAGCGCCAATCAGGACTATTGTCCTCGTATCTTACTATTTGGTTTTATGACTGCTACATTTGCATTCCATCAAACATCAAAAATGGAATTATGCCTTAGATGTGGGCTTGAGAAATAACCAAGCCACAAAGAAAGTTGCAGCGGTAAAGAGTTGCGTTAGATCCAACGCAGACAGATAGCCATCGGAAAACGAAGCAATGCTGCGATCAGTTATACCAAATACCCAAGATGAAATGCCAAACACCCAAATTCCATTCTTTAGATTTCCCACAAATTGATTAGAGTCTGACTGTTGCTGGTTATTCATGATTTTCTCCGTTGTTGAAGAATCTGATGGTTAAAGGATGCACCAGCGGCGGATGCTCGCTACTGGTAAATTTTTGGTGCGATAGTTTCCGCATCTGATAACTTTTTTGGCTCTGACTGCTAAAGATTAAATTTCTTTACTATATTAATAAATATTTAAGGTACTTGACATCACCGCCAAAAGATACATATGGAGAATTTGACATTCCTGTTTTGGAAATTTATCTTTGAGTGCTTTTTGTCAAGAGATTTTTCAGACCTAAGTGAATAATTTTTGTAAAAAACTTTATATTTAATTTAAGAAATCTTTACTTTTACTAATAAATCTTTCTGTAGCCAGATATACTTCTACGACATTGTCTTGTGTGTTCTCAGGAACCGGAAGGACAAAGATGCTCAACTTTGACTGTATTTTGTAGCAATGAGATGCGTTTGCATTGAGTTCTGCCTTTAGATACTCACTACTCAAGGGTAGAAATGAGTTAAATCAAAGAAGTGGCGTAATAGTGATATGTAATATGTCAGCAGTGCGGGAGTCTAAATCCCTATCAGGGATTGCAACTAACAATTCACCTAATGCACAGCAGTTGGAAAAAACTGCCCCACCGTACTTAGGGCTGGTTTGCATTACATTTTCCAAAGAGGTGCGCTTCCGGACAATAACGCGCACGCGCTACTTAGAACTGCCAGAGAACCAACGGGAAACTGCGCTGAAAGTACTTTATCGTGATAACTTACAGCGCTTGGATTTGGCGTTAACTTTTTGTGTGCGGAACTCACTGCGGCTTTATCGGATGACTTCTAATTTGTTCCCCATGAGTGACTGGGAGGACGAAGTCGGCGCAAGTGTTTTAGAGAAGATGAGCGCAGATTTAGCCAAAATCGGGCAAAGGGCAGAAAGATTGGGCATCAGAATGGTACTACATCCAGACCAATACGTGGTGCTGAGTTCTGATTCACCACAAGTGGTGGAAGCTAGTATGAAAATTTTAGATCGCCACGCCCGCACATTAGACTTACTAGGTTTACCACGTTCGTCTTGGTCATTGATGAATATTCATGGTGGTAAATCCCAACGCCCAGATCAACTGGTGCGCGTGATTTCAGAATTGCCAGAAAATATCAAAAGCCGCTTGACTTTGGAAAATGACGAACATGCCTACGGTGCCAATGAAATTTTAGAAGTTTGCCAACGCGCTGGCATACCATTGGTCTTTGATGCCCATCACCATGCCTGCCATGAAAATTTAGAGAGTTACGATGATCCGAGTGTGGCGGAAATGTTTTATGCTGCACGAGAAACTTGGGATAAGCCTGAGTGGCAGTTGGTTCATATTTCCAACGGTGAAGAAGCTTTCCAAGACAGAAAACACAGCGATTTAATCACCGCGATGCCGAGTGTTTACCGAGAAGCGCCTTGGATAGAAGTCGAAGCCAAACATAAGGAAGAAGCGATCGCCCATTTGCGCTCTTGGTGGCTGCAATAAATTCCCTAATCTTCGCTGTCTGAGGGCGATTTGATTGTCTCTAGTAGTCCAGGGCGTAAATTCGGATAGGGTTATTTAGACCGGAAATATTAACAGTATCCTTAAATGTTGACCCTGCCTAAACTTACGCCGCAGTGTACTAGGCACTTTTTTGATTTTTCCAAGAGTTCCCTGGTTTCCTGGATATGCTTGTTAGATCTTTCTATACGTTTCTGCGACGACTTCTCTAAATCCTTTGATTTCTTATGAGCAATATCCTTTTTTAAAGGATTTCTTTGAAGACTTAACCTGTCTGTCTGTTGCAATTCTTCTGGTTTAACTTTTTCGCCATAAATAATAGTGAGCAGCTCAGCTACAGACTCACTCTTCAATTTTTCACTTTTCAAAATTGTCTTAGCTAGTTCCTTCGCCTCAAAGAGTGTTAAGCCTGCTAAATTTTTTAGACGCAAGTTGCCCCTTCAGGGGCAACTTGCGTCTAAACTGAGTGCAGTAAACAACTCTTCGTTTGTCATCTGCAATTCTTGCTCTAGCTCTTGCAGTTGGTTCTCTTTGTGCTGCAAATATAGCTTTTGACTCTCTACCAACTCACCCAAAAACTCTACCTGCTCGCGTAAAAACTTTATCTCCTCAAAAGCAGCCAATATTTCATCAGTACAAGCTGCCTGTTGTGGCATCTCGGGCTGTTGTTGATTTTCTTGCATAGCTTGTAATGATATTTTGCTAGCAGGCATAGCACACCATCTAGCTTTGTTATGATCTTTACATATAGATTTTAGAAAAAAAATCCTACTCTCGAGCATTGACTTTTTTTGCTCAATTATCATAAGGGCGTAGTCGTGGGAAAACTGCTGTCGGCATAACTGCGCTCTTAAAAATACATTGGCTAATGGGAAAATAATCTCACGCTTTGCATCTTTGCGTGAGATGATTAAAAATTATGGCAATAGCAATAGATTTTGGTACGAGCAACACAGTCATCGCTCGCTGGAACCCGGTTACCCAACAACCAGAAACTCTCAACATACCTGGTTTATCGATTCAACAAAGTCTCAATCCCCCACTGATTCCCAGCTTGGTTTATGTTGAAGACGCCTCCAAGGGGCAAGTGTTGGTGGGACAACAGGTGCGCGATCGCGGTCTTGACCTGAAAAACGACCCACGATTTTTCCGCAGTTTCAAACGCGGTATTGGTGCAGACATCCAAGGTTTCTTACCTGAGATAGATGGACAAAATATCACCTTTGAGCAAGTAGGGCAATGGTTCCTCTCGCAAGTTATTGAGCAATTGGCACCAATGCAAGGGGGAATAGAGTCTCTGGTGTTAACGGTACCTGTAGACAGCTTTGAAGCTTATCGTCACTGGCTAGGACAAGTTTGCCAAACCCTAAGCGTTGAACAAGTGCGGATGTTGGATGAACCAACAGCTGCTGCTTTAGGTTATGGGATGGCAGATCAAGAAATTCTCTTGGTGATTGACTTTGGCGGCGGAACGTTAGATTTGTCGCTGGTGCGCCTGGATAAAAGCGTGCAAAGCACTCAAAAGCCTTTAGGGTTTCTTCTCAAGTGGGGGAATAAGTCCTTAGCCGAAGACTCTAAGCAAAAGGTAAAAACCGCTCGTGTACTGGCGAAAGCTGGGCAAAATTTGGGTGGTACTGATATTGATAATTGGCTGGTTGATTACTTTGCCAAAACCCAAGGGTTGGTGGCTAGTCCCTTGACAACGCGACTGGCGGAAAGGGTAAAGATTCAGCTTTCAAGCCAAACCCAAGCGAGTGAAGTTTATTTCAACGATGAAACATTTGAAAGTTATGAGTTAGAACTCAACCGCGATAGCCTAGAAAGTATCCTCAAAGAACACTCGTTTTTTGAACAACTTGATGAGTCGATGAGTTCGCTATTGCAGCAAGCACGACGCCAGGGAATAGAAGTTTCAGATATTAATGCTGTTTTACTCGTCGGTGGAACTGTGCAACTTCCAGCCGTCCAAACATGGGTGAAGCAGTATTTTGAACCAGAAAAAATTCGTTGCGAGCGTCCTTTTGAAGCGATCGCCCAAGGTGCTTTGCAGCTTGCTCAAGGTGTGGAACTGAAAGATTTTCTTTACCATAGCTACGGTATCCGCTACTGGGACCGCCGCAACAAATGCCACAACTGGCATCCTATCATTAAAGCCGGGCAACCTTACCCGATGAGTCAGCCTGTAGAGTTAGTTTTGGGCGCTTCTGTGGAGAGTCAGCCGAGTATTGAATTAATTATGGGGGAATTGGGAGCAGATACAGGCGGTACCGAAGTTTATTTTGATGGCGATCGCCTGATTACTCGCTCAATCGCCACCGGGCAAACAAACGTCAAATCCCTCAACGATAAAGATGGTGCAAGAAGTATTGCTCAACTGACACCGCCTGGATTTCCGGGGAGCGATCGCGTCAAAGTCCGCTTTCAAATCGATGAGCAACGCTTTTTGCGAATCACGGTTGAGGACTTATTGACGAGTGAAACGTTGTTGGAGAATCAACTCGTGGCGCAGTTGAGTTAAACATGGCTTGTAGTGAGCGCTTACTACACCAGTACAAATTGACCTCTCCCCTAAAAGGGGAGGGGAAATAGCCCCCTTCCCTCGTAGGGAAGGGGGTTGGGGGTTAGGTGTGTGCTGCTGTACTTGACTCAACCGCCGAACCGCCATAACCCATGACCGTTTTTTGAATTCAAAATTCGCGAATTGGCTCGTTCAAAATTTAAGAAAAAAATTTTGAATTAACAGTTGGGATACAAGCCCTTGGCTTTAGCCATGAAGTATTATTTTTGAATTTTGAATTTTGAATTTTGAATTGTTTTGACCTACCTTTGCACCACCACTGGTGTTCCTATAGACGCCCAGTTAAATAGCCGCTTAGCCTGCTTGGGAGGCAGATTGACACAACCGTGGCTAATCGGTGTGCCAAATTTTTGATGCCAATATGCACCGTGAATTGCATAGCTTCCACTGTAATACATAGTATGTGGAACGTCGGGAATATCATAGTCAGTACCCTGCATTCGAGCAGACTTGAGCTTGGATTGAATTTGAAAAACACCAGTGAGAGTTGGGGTGGATTTCTTACCTGTGGAAACCATGATTGCATAAAGACGTTTGCCTCCTTCCCAAGCAACTAAGCGTTGGTCTGAAAGGTCAATTTGAATCCAACGCTGATCGGATTTTTGTAGCGCCTCTACTTGTTCTTTAATTATCTGGCTTTTGGATTGCGCCCAAACCTCATTTGAAGCAGCAAAAAAAATATTCAAGGTCAGTGCCGTCCCAGTGAGCAATAGTTTCACAGGACGCATCCATATAGGAAAAATCAGGCTTTTCATAGCATATATACTCAAATAACAGCGGTTTGGGGAAAGTTTTCGCTTTCTCCTATACTTCCCAGTTTATTGCTACTACATGGCGGCGTTTTGTCTGATTTCATCCTAATGGAAGCACCAGCGATAATATCTGCTTGGAGTTATAAGCCGAATGGCACGCTTATTAAGGTGGAACCTGTCATTAGCCCTGACTTTTCACGGGATGTGGAGAAGGTGGAATGGTTCGCGAAAGTAATTTGCGAACAAAATCAAGTTGAATGATTTCAGGTATTGTGGTTGGGTGTAATGTTTTTGGGTACAGATGAAAATATTAGAAACAAATCCGTTGAAAAAGGCTGTCTTTCCTTCATAGAATCGTTGGAGAAAGATTCATTGTGCCTACGACAAATCGGTTTACCTGTGCAAAACAAATCAATCTGTGAACCACTTCAAGGTTGAGCTAGCTCATAATATCGTGCCACAACAACTTTGAGGAAATCAAAGAATGGTTCGTGCAAGGAAATCCCGCAATTGTTTTACGGAGACAACCAACTCTGGGTTCACTTCATTTCTCATGCCTAAGTTGAATGTTAACTAGCTAATCTTGACTGGTTTCAACTCGAATGAAATTGAATAATATAGTTCAGTTGAGGGTGAAGCATGACTTACCGTCGGCAGCAAACCATCTCAAAGGTAGACCGTTCTTGATTCCTTTGTTGCTCAGACTGTTAAAAAGCGAGGTTTGATCGCAACTTATCCAAAGCCGAAGGACAAGCTTGGGATATTAATGATGCCATTCCGTTGTTAGAGGAAATGGATGTCATTCCCTCCAATCGCTACGAAGATTTAGCCGATTCCGACATCATTGTTGTGACTATTGGCACAACCCCAACACCCGGACGTCACGCACGCAGTCCATGCTGATTTCTTGTCTGTGTCGTGGGTTAGAGAACCATAGCTGCATCACTCGCTGTTAATCAATTAGCAAATGAGAGATTAATCATGTTGACATTGGATCTACCAACACAGGCTAATATTCTGGGATTTTTAGCATTATTCAGCTACATTGTCACATTACTGCCCACAATACTGAGAATTGTTTTCCCTCGCACAAAAGAGACTGGAATTCCTCAATGGCTTCTAAAACAGCGCCGTCTTACAGGAATTTTGGCGTTCTTCTTTGCTTTGGCTCATGCCTATCTATTAGTGATAAAAAGAAATATTGATTTTTTTGACTTAAAGACATTTTTGATTTATGTCCAAGGAGTAGGCACTTTCACGATTTTTACACTTTTAGCTATTACATCTAACGATTGGAGTGTAAAAAAGCTCAAGAAAAACTGGAAGCAATTGCATAAACTGACTTACTTTGCCATGTTTCTTTTAACCTGGCATATTTGGGACAAAATGTCAGGTCATTGGACATATTTAACACCTGTTGGAATTGTTGCTATTTGCGGAATAACAATTGTATTTCTTATCCGCTTTTGGATGGAAAGACAAAGTAAACAAAAAAGAAGTAAGGAAAAAGCAAGCAAAGAACAACTACCAGCAAAAGTTCAATAGTAACCACCAAGTACAGCACTGATTCCAAAAAAGGAACATTTTTTATGGTGTTAAAGCAAAGTTCTTGGAAAATTTTAGTAGGATTTGTAATCACTACAACAGCCGCTGTTTTTGGGTTGAGTTGCTGGAAATTATCTTCACTACCAAATAAGCTTGCACCAACCTCTCAATCTTTGCTAACTACTCAACCTATTCGCACTCTTAAAGGGAATTCAATTTGGGTATATGCAACAGCAATAAGCCCGGATGGCAAAACTTTAGTCAGTGGTAGCTACGATGGGACTCTGAAAATTTGGAATCTGCAAACTGGCGAATTACTTAAAACTATCAAAGGTCATAGCGATGCAGTTGAGTCCGTCGCCATTAGTTCTGATGGGCGTCTGCTTGTCAGTGGCAGTTGGGATAACAATATTAAGTTGTGGAATCTCAAAACTCGCAAACTTATTCGCACTTTGTTAGGACATTTAGACGAAGTTGAATCTGTTGCCATTAGCCCAGATGAAAAGATTTTAGCAAGCGGCAGTTGGGATAAGACAATCAAGCTGTGGAATGTGGAGACTGGGGAGGTGATACGCACATTGCAACAAGAAAGCCCAGTGAAAACCGTAGCGATTAGCCCAGATGGACAGTTTCTTGCCAGTGGCAATGAAGACGGCAAAATTATGATTTGGCACCTCAAAACGGGTAAGTTAAAAACACCTTTGGCAGCGCATGACAAAGCCGTTTGGTCTGTTGCCTTCAGTCCAGATGGCAAGCAGATTGCAAGTGGTAGTTATGACCGGACAATTAAGTTGTGGAATACCCAAACAGCAGAGTTGCTGCACACTCTTTCTGGACACCAGAATGCAGTTTGGTCTGTGGCTTTCAGTCCAGATGGTAAGCAGATTGCAAGTGGTAGTTATGACCGGACAATTAAGTTGTGGAATACCCAAACACGGCAGTTAATTAGGACTTTTGTAGGGCATAATAAAGCCGTTTGGTCTGTAACTTTTAATCCTCAAGATCATACCCTCGCTAGTGGCAGTGCAGACGAAACTATTAAGATTTGGCAAGTGCCTTCAAAAGCAGTTATGAGTACGCCGCTTTCGGCTTCAGAATTAGCAGCGGTTCTGACTCAGCAACCTGAGAGTACAGATTCCACCCTGTTTTATCCTTTGACTCAAAAAGTTTATAACCAAGCGAATACAGCTTGGCAAGAACGGGGGCGAGGTGAGGAAAATTTAGTTTACCGTGTTGGTGTAGGCTTTGATGGAGCAATTTTAGGTTATCAGTTAGTCAACTCAAATGGTGGTCAATTAAGTAAACAAACAACGAAGAATGACTTACTCTACAAGCTAGTGAAAAGACGACCAGCAACTAGGGAAGCGATTGTTCATTTTAAGGTGGTGTTTACCAAGCAAGGCATACTTCAAGTCAGCCCTTGGCGAGGATATAACACGACTAACTAATTGTTTGGATCAGGTTTTGTGCTTTTTGAGCGATCGCCTCCCAATTTCCAGTCTCTACAAACTCTTTGGGAAACAACTGACTACTCAAACCAACTGCTGCTGCCCCTGCTTGTAAAAATTCCTTGGCATTTTCTAAAGTCACACCCCCTGTCGGAATTAAGGGAATATGACCCAAAGGTCCTCGCAAACTTTTTATATACCTTACCCCTCCCACCGCTTCCACGGGAAACACCTTGACACAGGTTGCGCCACTAGACCAAGCCGTAACCATTTCTGTTGGGGAGAGGGCTCCTGGTATGATAGGTACGCCTATATCGACTGCTGCTTTAATCATCACTGGATCAACGTGGGGAGTGAAGAGAAATTGTGCCCCCGCAGCAATGGCTTCCCGCATTTGCTGTAGATTGAGCAGCGTACCTGTTCCAATTGTACAGTTAGGTAATTCTACCCTGAGTTGCGCGATCAATTCAGTCGCACCAGCACTATTCCAAGTAATTTCAATTAACTGCATTCCTCCAGATGCCACAGCTAAAGCCAATTGGCGTGTCAATGACACTTCTGGGGCGCGGACAACTGCAATAATTTTGTGTTCTTTAAGCTGTGATAACCAAGATTGACCAGACATTTTTCTCAGGTTTTCTTTTAGAGTTTAAATTTTGAATTGGTAGTCTCAATCACAATAGTCTGAACTTCTCTACCTTTTGGAAATCTTATCTCTGTCTTAATAATGATTGACTAAGTTTTCACATCCTACCATAGAGAGATTGAATGAAAAGAATCAGAAGCTCAACCCAAGTGAAATTATATCTTTATAAGTATATATTGAGTTATTTACTCTTCCGTCAATAGTCTCCCAACTAAAGAATGATGACTCATGACTGATAATTAATTACATAAATTAAGTCGCCAGCGAGATGGCAAGCATCAAATCTATTTTCTACTCTAAAGAATAGATGTTCTTAAATGTAAAGACAAAATTATGCCTCTCTACAAACTTGCAGACTTTGACCCAAACTATAGAGAAACTTTTGGTGGTGACGATATCAGGGCTTTAGATTTATATACAGAAGGCGGAGTAAAAATTGGCTCAGTTGCCGATGTGCTAGTTGATCCAGATGGTCGTTTTCGCTATCTGGTTATAGACACTCAATACGATTCTTCTGATAAAAGAATATTATTACCGATTGGTCTTTCCCGTATCGATTATAATCAGCACCGCGTTTATGTTGATGGGCTCAGCAAAGAGCAAGTGCAACGTTTGCCTGAGTACAGAGACAACATAACCGTTGATTACGATTATGAAGAGCAGGTACGCGGCGCGTATCGTCCAATATCAAGTGACGTTGCTCACAATCGCGATACGTACAATTATCAACAAGATGCATCCTTGTACAATTTGAATGACGAGAACCATCAAACTTTCAAACTGTATGAAGAACGCCTCGTGACCAGCAAAAGCCGTGTGAAGACAGGGGAAGTAGCAGTTGGTAAGCACATTGAAACAGAAACAGCACGAGTTTCAGTACCAATTGAAAGAGAGCGAGTTGTTATTGAACGAGTTAATCCAACAGATGCAGGGGCAGCAGTTAATCCCAGCGAACTTCACTTTCAAGAAGGGGAAATAGCACGCATAGAAATCTATGAAGAAACGCCTGAAATTCACAAAGAGGCGTTTGTGCGTGAGGAAGTCCGGGTCAGAAAAGTGGTTGATCACGATACAGTTGAAGCACAAGAAACAATTCGTCGGGAAGAGTTAGATATTAACACTGAAGGGGATTTGCCCATAAATCGAGTTGATACGACTCCAAATGATCCTGTTTAAATTGCTTAGCAAAAAAAATCTCAATTAAAATTTTACTGTAAAATAATACAGGCAAAAGGGGGAAATATACATCTTTTGCCTGTGTTTCTTTTTGATGTAAAAAACATTTGAAGTTAGTGAAAGAACTATGAAAAAGTGAAGAAAAGATGAACTATACAAAAATCAAAAAAAACTACGACTCTTGAGCATTAATAATATCATTTAACTCATTCGTTAGGGAGATGGAGTATAGTCGCGAAATTCTTTAAAGTAGTTGATAGGAGATACAAATACTTTGAGGGGAAAATAGCATGCCTTTACACAAAATTGCAGATTTCGATCCAAACTACAAAGATAGTTTTCAAGGTACTGATGTCAAGGGGCTAGGTGTCTACACAGAAGGAAACGACGAAAAAATTGGTACAGTTAGTGATGTTTTGGTAGATGAAGAAGGTCGTTTCCGCTATCTAGTTGTTGACTTAGGTTTCTGGATTTTTGGTAAGAAAGTTCTTTTACCAGTTGGTCGTTCTCGCATCGACTATAACCTTGATCGTGTTTTTGCGCTTGGGTTGACCAGAGAACAAGCTGAAAATTTACCTGAGTTCAACGAGCGTGATACCGTTGATTACGATTACGAAGAGCGCGTACGCGGTGTCTATCGCACCCCCGGAAACCGACCTGTAGATACATCAGCTTCTCTGGAAGCATCAGCTCCTCTAGAAGCATCGGCTCCTTTGGCGGGTGCAGCTTATCCAGCAGCAACAACTTCCACTTACGACCGTAATACCTACAATTACGACCACGAGCCGTCTCTGTTCCAATTGAACGAGCAGAATAATCAAACCCTGAAACTATACGAAGAACGGCTAATTGCCAATAAGAGACGCCAAAAAGCTGGAGAAGTAGCTATTGGCAAGCATATTGAAACTGAAACTGCGCGAGTTACGGTTCCAGTAGAAAAAGAACGAGTCGTTGTTGAGCGAGTCACTCCAGCCGATGCTGGTAGAGCAGTTGCTCCTGGCGAAGCTAACTTCCGTGAAGGAGAAGTTGCTCGTGTGGAAATCTACGAAGAAACAGCTGACGTTCGCAAAGAAGCATTTGTGCGTGAAGAAGTCAGAGTGCGGAAAGTCGTAGACCACGACACAGTTGAGGCTCAAGAAACAATTCGCCGTGAAGAATTGGATGTGGATGCTCCTGGTCTTCCCATTGATGAACGCTAAATCAAACTTTGTAGTTGCCTGATCAGCCGCCCGCAAATAGACAAATTTGTGCGGCTGAGAGCAAAAGTCCTTTCTAAAAGAACTCGAAGAGCCTTTTAGTTCACTTTCATCAATGTAGAGACGCGCAATTGCCTCACCTAACAGTAGAGCAAGGCTTACGCGTCTCTATTTCCCATTTATTTATAAATAAATGGATAAATTATTTTAGAATTTTAGGGTAAGCAGTTACTAAGTGCTAACAATGACTTACAAAACATTTCCTATAACCAATGAAAAAGCAAGTAAAATCACAAGAATTAGCGCCTTGCTGGAAAGCTTGAGGGCAAAAGTGAAAAATTATGCTGTCATTGATAGGCAAGGTCAGGTAGTAGGTGAGGTTCAAGATTTAATCATAGATGGCAATCGTCAGTTAAACTTTGTGGTATCTGACTCGGATAATCAGGTAAAGGATCAATTGTTTCTATTAAGTAGTAAGGTAGTTGAAAAAATTGATTCACAAATTAAACAAATTTTTATAAACGTGGATAAATCACAAATAGAACAAATAGAATATTTACCTGAATATATACAAAGAGAAAGCCAAGTCAGTGAAATGGAACAAAATTCAAACACTCCAGAAGCAAATACACAAGACTCAGCGCTCAATTCAGCAGTAGCAAATGCTACCGATATCCACATAGATTCAGTAGAAGAAATTATTCGTTTGCTAGGAGAACGATTAGTCATTGACCGCACCAAGCGTAAAATTGGCGAGGTAATTGTCCGTAAAGAAATTGAAACTGAAATAGTACAAGTTCCCATCAGGCGGGAGAAACTGATAGTAGAACAAGTTAGCCCAGAACGCAAACAGCTTGCAGAAATAGATTTGGGACAAGAACAAATTTCTGGTATTGATTTGACTCAAGCCCAAACGCCAGAAGGGGTGAGTGAAGGAGAAACAGCTGCATTTGCTAATTTTGATGGCGGTTTAACCGTGAGTGGTGAATTTAGCTCTCCTAAAATAGCTAGTTTACTTTTAAATGCGATCGCCCTTGAGCGAAATCATGGATGCAAAGCGGTGCGAGTCACAATTCTGGTAGAAGATGAAGAACACCAGAAAACATACCAGGAGTGGTTTGCTCGCACATCAAAAGAGTAATAACAGCCGCGTAGGCAACACAATTGCTCTCCCTAAATTTAAATTTCGTGTAAAGACACAAAACTGTAGAGACGCGCCATGGCGCGTCTCTACTTTTGCGTCTTTGCGTTTTTGGATGATGTTATCAATGTTTGATGATATTCCACCCCTGTGTATCAGCGGCAGCAGATTTGTCTTTTCAAGATAATGGTGTTAAAAGGTATCTATCCTATGGATGATTTGCTAAAATTTAATCCCACGCTGGCTGGAAAACTGTAACGCTTTTGCTTGGGACGCATACAGCACCAATTCCTGAGCCAGAAGTCAAATTTGCTCTATGTCTGGCTTTTAGACAAGAACATTGTACTTTATGCACGAACAATGTGCTGTATGTCGTCCACAGAGCCTTCTGCTCCTAGGGTAGGGTTGATTTTTAAATAAATTCAGCCTCACTACGAGAGCGAATTCGTTCCATTTTGGTCTTGCAGGTCGAAAATTTTTGTAGTAAGTATTTATCCATAGTCATATGGGATGTTGCCAAAAATAGTAATATCTCATAATACTTAGTTACCAAGAGCGATCCCCAAATGTTTAAAAACTGTGAACCCTTTATGAAAATGCGTCAGAGATAACATAATATCAAGCAGAATTTAGTGAGCTAACCGTAGATTGTGCACCCTAAGTGCTGACACTCCGAGAATGGAACTATTTGTTAAGTTTAACAATCTAGTGCTTAAAGGCAGAAGGCAGCAGGAACTGTAGGGCAAAGCCCTAGGCTAAACGAAGGAAATAATGTTTGTGATATCTGCCTTTTGACTAGTTCTTAACTACCCTTGTTATTTCCGCCACGCTGCACTAGGAATAAAATTCATCTTTTGTACATGGAGGCAAGTATATACAGCTAGATGAAACGGGTTATTGCTAATGGATCATGCCCAACTAAAGATTGGCAACAGACATCTGTCACAATTAGCATTAAAAAATCTTGTGACTTGAGTGCTGTTTCATTGTTCCTACCTGTAGGTCATACCGATTTTGAAAAAAATGATTTGGCACAACCGAAAAACTCAACAGCGCTTTGATCAGCGAGACACATGAATCAACTGAACAATGGTTTTACCCTTTTTCTCAGTCTGCTCGTCGAGGCGATACCTTTCTTGTTGCTTGGGGTTTTGTTCTCTAGTTTGCTACTGTTTTTTGTCGATGAGCGCAAACTGGTGGAAAAAATGCCCAAAAATCCTTTGCTGGGTGCATTAGCTGGTAGCCTAGTGGGCTTTTTATTTCCTGTTTGTGAATGCGGTAACGTACCAGTAGCACGGCGGTTGCTGATGCAAGGAGTACCGATACCAGTAGCAATTGGCTTTTTGCTAGCAGCACCGACAGTCAACCCCATTGTCATTTGGGCAACTTGGACGGCATTTCGCGATCAGCCAGAAATAGTGGTGTTACGAGTTGTATTTTCCCTATTGATTGCAGTCATTGTTGGCTTTGTCTTTAGTTTTCAAAAAGACTTAGCAACGATTGTAGAACCTGCGATCGCTCGTTATCTGAAATTCAACCCACCTGCAAACTCACAAGGCAAACGCCGCACCACAAATCAATTAGTACAACAGCAGCAAGCAACCGTACCCACCTTACTACAGTCTGGGACTTATTTGCTAGGAGGGCAAGCAGGTCAAACGATGCGGATAGATGCTAATGCCGTGCAAGCAAATATCGCAACCTCTAAACCCAGTAAACCCTTAGCAGATAAACTGCGGTTGCTGGTAGATAATTGCGTGCAAGAATTGCGGGAATTAGGGGCGGTGTTAGTTATAGGAAGCGCGATCGCTGCTGCTATTCAAGTATCAGTCCCTCGTGAATTTATCATCAGTTTAGGCGCTGGTCCAATTAGCTCAATCACTGCCATGATGATATTAGCTGGAGTGGTGTCAATTTGCTCTACAGTTGATTCATTTTTTGCCCTTTCTTTTGCTTCAACTTTTACCAGTGGTTCCTTGTTAGCTTTTCTAGTATTTGGACCAATGATTGATATTAAAGGCATTGGTTTATTGTTATCAATTTTTAAACCAAGGGCTGTCGTCTACTTGTTTGTTTTAGCAGGACAGTTAACATTTTTATTCACCCTCTTCATTAACTTACATGTCATTTAAAAAAGAAGTTATTTTTCATTTGTCATTTGTTCGTTGCTAATAACAAATGACAAATAACAAATGACTCATGACTAATGACTAAACACCAATGACTTCAATACCAAAAACAAAATCTAAAACTCGTCATTATAAATTACAGTCTTGGCTGGATGTTTTAGCAATCACAGCTTGGGGTATTTTAATCCTCAAGTACTGGCTAACTAACAAACTCAACTTGTTAATTCACCCCGATTACTTTTGGTTAGCAATTGCAGGTGCCATTGGCTTGCTGATTGTCGGTGGCTTCAAGACACTGCAACTTTTGCAGCAGCGGCGTGAGGTGACTCCAAGTGTGCAGCACCTGAGTTTCTTTCCACCAGGTTGGGGTAGTGCAATACTCTTAACAGCAGCAATCCTAGGATTAACAATTACACCCCAGGTTTTTGCCAGCCAAACAGCGCTTGCGCGAGGTGTGACAGATTTAGTAGGAGCAACACGCGCCCAACCTCAAGCATTCCGGGCTTCCATTCGTCCAGAAGAGCGAACACTCGTAGATTGGGTCCGTACGCTGAACGTCTATCCAGAACCTGATGCATATAGTGGACAAAAAGTCAAGGTGCAAGGATTTGTTATCCACCCACCGGATTTAGGAAAAGAATATTTATTCTTAGCACGATTTGTCATCACTTGCTGCGCTGCAGATGCCTATCCTGCGGGATTACCCGTAAAACTGAAAGAGACTCGCGATCAATATCCACCCGATACCTGGCTGGAAATCGAAGGACAAATGATGACGGAAAATTTGGCAAATAAACGCCAACTGACCATTGATGCAACTTCCTTAAAAAAAATTCCCCAACCGAAAAATCCATATTCTTACTAGTCAAGAGTTGATAGTCCAAAGTCATCAAAATCGACTAATGACTAATGACTAATAACTAATGACTAATAACTAATGACTAATGACTACTAGTAAAACTTTTTTCCAACCACTAGATCGTATTGCTATAGGGCTGATGCTCATCCTCAGTCTGCTGATTGGGTTATTAATGTTACAGGGTGATGCAGTTAAGCCGAGTGTGCGTCATTTTAGCTGGCAGAACCAAGAAGTTGGAGCAGATGATATATCCTTCACCCTCACCTTTAGTCGTCCAATGGACTCAAAAAGCGTAGAGGATAACATAAAAATCGATCCGCCCTTAGCAGGTAAAATGAGTTGGGCAGGACGGCGGATGGTTTACACACTCCTGACACCAGCCCCTTATGGAACAACGTACAAAGTACAGCTACAGGCAGCCAAGGATAAATTTTCGGAACAAGAAGGAAAAAACAGACAAATACAACCGTTTACAGGAAGTTTTCGCACACGCGATCGCGTCATTCTTTACGTTGGGGCAGATCAACAAGACAAGGGGCGATTAGTTCTGTACAATCTCACCGAACAACAAAAAAAGGTACTCACGCCTCAAGACTTACTTGTGATGGATTTTAAGCCCTTTCCAAATGGGGATAAAATTTTATTTTCTGCTCGCAAACTCGGAAGCCAAGACTTACTTTCATCTCAGCTTTATACTGTCACAACCGGTATTTCTGCACAATCTGAAAAACAAGCAGAAGCACCAGGTAGAGTTGACCTACTTTTGGATAACAAGGAATATCAAAACCTGAAATTTGACTTATCGCCTGATGGACAAATTCTTGTTGTCCAACGAGGCAAAAAAGATGATCCAGGCGACTTTGGGCTGTGGTTTATGCCCGTAAACAACGGAAATTCTCAAGAAAAACCAACCCTCAAACGTCTCAAAAGCCAACCAGGGGGAGACTTTCTCATTACGCCGGATAGTAAAGCTGTCGCAGTAGCCCAAGGTCAAGGTGCAGCAATATTAGCCCTGGAAGCAGAGACCAGCAAACCCCTAGATTTTTTACCACAGTTTGGCTTAGTGCAGGCTTTCTCTAAGGATGGTTCGCAAGCGGCAATGGTCAAGTTTAATTCAGATTACACGCGAGATTTGTTTTTGGTGACTAACCAAGGCGTGCAAAAACAAATGCTACGCACGAAAGGCTCAATTATTAGCTGCCAGTTTGATACCGCCTCACCCACCCTTTATTGCTTGTTAACTCAGCTATTGCCAGGAGAACTGTATCAGGAACAGCCATATTTAGTGGCGATCGACCTCAAAAGTGGGCAACAAAAACCACTGCTGGTATTGCCCCCCGACCAACGGAATGTGGAGATGAGTTTAGCACCTGATGGTTTGGGGTTGTTATTTGACCAAGTTGTACCGCAGACAACCCCCACCGGCTCATCACAAGCAAATATGTTAACAACTGATGACGGACAGACAATAGCTACCAGTAGCCTGTGGTTAATGCCGCTGCTGCCCATCTCCGACCCTGCTGCGGCAAACGAGATTAAGCCAGAACAACTTCCCTTAGTTGGATTTCATCCCCGTTGGCTGCCGTGAACAAGAAGGGGTAAAGAAGGAAAATAGCCCCCCCCTTTTTAAGGGGGGTTGGGGGGGATCTTCGCGCGATAAACAAGCTAACCGAACCGTATTGACATAGGTAGGCAGTGCCCACCCTACAAATTACTGACCTCAATCTCAATCGGCTACGTTTCCGTTTGGAGAATTTCGTTTAACTGCTTCTCATAAAAAAACTCTTGTTCTCCCAATGCAGGAGTATGTTCAGTTAACCAGCTTGCTTTATCGTCATATCGAGCAAAAAAGGGGCGTTTACACCAGTTAGGGTTGCGTCCTTGAAGGAAAGAAAGCACAAACACCTTCTCCCCAAAAATCTCAGCAACACCATCCACTAAGACTTTACCTGGTAGGGCTGACATAACTGGATCCCTAACAGTTCGAGCTAACCCAGACAGCTTTTGAATCGCTTGTTGAAAAATTTCCCAAGCCCGGATTATTGGAACTTCAAAGTACTGTTTTGCCCCTGTGTCTCGTTCCATAAACATATAGTAGGGAACGCAACCTAAGCGAACCTGTTCCCGCCACATCCGAATCCACACTTCTTTTGAGTGATTAATCCGGTGCATGAGCGGTGCTTGGGTGCGAATCTGCGCTCCTGTTGAGCGGATGCGTCTAATAGCCTCTTGAGCAATCTCGGTTTCCATTTCTTTCCAGTGGTCATAATGCCCCATAATGGCGAGATGCTTACCTGCAAGAGTCACCCTTTCAAACAGACGCAGGATATCATCAGCATCTTCATCAGTAACAAACCGATAAGGCCAGTAAGCTACTGATTTAGTTCCAATCCGAATCGTCTGGATATGTTCAAAGCCAGAACCCAGAAGAGGTTCGATATATAGAGAAAGATGCCTTGCTTTCATGGTCAAAGGGTCTCCTCCGGTAATCAAAACATCCGTTACCTCTTTGTGTTCGCGGAGATAATCTTGGAAGATTCCTGATTCACGGGTCGCAAATTTTATACCCTCCATTCCCACAAACTGGGGCCACCGGAAGCAGAATGTACAGTAGGCATGACAGGTTTGACCTGCTGTGGGAAAAATGAGGACTGTCTCAGGATATTTGTGTTGAATCCCAGAAAAGTCTAGCCCTACTAAAGATGAGTAGTGATACCGCATCTACACCTAATGGTAATATCCTTATAGGCTCATCGAAAATTATGGGTAGAAACCCCGTGCTAGAAGCACGGCTTTATATTTGAATGCTGGTTTTTAAATGGATATAATCCCAGGAACCAGCTTTCCCCGTAGTTAGTCCCCTCGCCCACCTAATCCAGGATGTCTTGGCATTACCCAACGCTTAACCAATCAAGCTTAGAGATAAATCCTCCCTTATGGGAAGCATCCGGAAGTCCGTGCCAGAATTAGGCTCCCAGGGGCTATTCACCGCTTGCGTCGCCCGAATTGGTTCGGTCAATCCTCGTCCATGACGGGCTCGGTTGGTGAAAGATACTGCCTGCATTACATATCTTATCAAAGTCATCGTTGTATTTTTTCAATGAAAACTGCTACAACTGTTTAGCACAGAGAAACAGGGTGAGACGATTCAACGGCATATGTTGCTTGATCAAAAACGGGAGTATTTTTTTATTCTGTATTTTTTTGCAAGCAGCACTGAGGAAAAGGTATAACTAGCTCATGTTTAGTGACTTAATGACACAAGAAGCTAAACTTGCCTTCGATAGTCTGTTTTAATGAGACAGCATTTATATGTCATGCTATCGCAGTCTCTGCTTTGTAATTTAAGGCTGGTGGGTGAAGAGAGTGATGAATCAAACTGACACCCCAAACAATGGGGATTTTGTTGAACCCCTAACAACTACGTATTCGCTGCAACCCGAGCAGGTGAGTTGTCCATTCTACTCAGTTAACAATAGTGGAAGCACTGCTGTTGCTAAGCAGCCACTACTGGCACCAACACAAAACAACCAGTGCGAAAGCGAAATTGTATCAGAACAAGATGCACTGCAGCAAGACTGGGTTGCAGAACCTAACAGCGAAAAACAACAACTCATAGACGCTGAGTTCCAGAAATTGCTGGAGTTGAATCAAGAATTACGTTCTGCCAATAATGAGTTGTATGACAAAGTAGAGGAGCTAAAAGCTACCTTAACTGAATCGGAGATGGCTTTGCAGTGGCAGAAAAAGCGCTCAAGTGTAGCAGAGTCGATGCTTAACCAACAAACTCAGGAATTTACTGCAGCTCAAGAGCAAGTAAATTCCTTATTTCAACAGTTGGAAACTGCTGTGCAAACGGTTCAGCGTCAGGAAAGTTTGATTGAAAATTACAAAGCGCAGCTAGAAATTAGCCAACAACGCCTTGCTCAATTAGAGCGGGAATGTACGCTGATGACATCCACGTGCAACGAACAGTCTCACCAGCTATTGCAATCAGAAAACTCTTGTCGAGAGCTACGGACGAGGCTGATGCGACAACAACGCCAGACTCTACAATTTAAAGCAGCTTTGGAAAAGTGTCTGGAGACACCAGTTCCTGGCTACGATTTGCTTGATAATAATCATATAGGCAGCAGTCAAACAAGACCATCTAGGCACTCTAGCTTTTTCTTTTCCCAAGCGCAACCGATTCGACCTTGGTCAGTTCAAGCTGAAGCTGAATCTTTTACAGATAGTGTAGATAATCCTTGCGGGGAAACGATCGCATCACCTCCACACCAATGGGATCATTCCACACCTAATCCATCGTCTAGTTGGGACACCTCAGATGCAGAAGAAACACCTACACATACGCAACCAGTTGACACACCAGAACCAGAAATTCAAACAGTTTCATCTTTGGGTTCAACAAGCTTAGAAGAGCAATTGGATGGTGTGATCCAAATGTTTTTCGTTGCCAACCCTGTGTCCACATCTCCACAACCTGCTGCTGAAAAAGATGCAGCCAGTACCTTGGCGTCTGAAGCTATTTGGGAAACTTCTGTAATACCCCAGGCTTGCGAACCAGAAACTGCTCAAACATCACTAAGTATTGATTCTCCAGAGGAAACTGAGGACTATTGGATACAGGTATCCCAATTGTCATCTGTGGAATTGTCAAAAAATACTGACTCTCAAGAGCCGACCAACTACGATACCAACTCCAATTCTCCTTCCCCAGTGCTTTACCCGCAGCGTGCGCCCAAGCGACGAAAGTCTTTGGCTGCTGTGGAGCTACCAAATTTTAGACCAAAGAGTCATTAGTCATTAGTCATTTGTCATTAGTTAAGAATTTTTGACTAATGACAAAGAACTAAATGGCTTTTGGCTTTTGAAGTGTCGTTTCCGATGTAACTTGAGCTACTGAATTTTGGGGACGTGCAATGCCTGTGGTGAGAGCATAGCTAATCGCTAATAGCCGTAACCACAATGCTGGATATCGGGGTTCCAGCCAAGGACCAATTTGCCGAAGAAAGCGTGGGAACCATCCACTTAGCAAAGTGCGTAAAAGAGAATGGCGACTGAAGTCAAAATAGTTGCCAGTCCATCTGAGTAAATCCTTAGCACCTGCAAGTTCCCAAATCCACAGTAGCAATGTAGGATTGTTCCAAGCTGCTTTGAGCGCTAGCCGATTAAAGGTCAACCAATCGAATCTATCTTTTATGAAATTATCTGCCACCTCTAGAGGTTCATCTGCCAACAACCCAAAAAAGTTGTTGAGCATAGAGTTGATTCGCTGGGGTGGTATAAATTTCCCAGTAGGAACCATCATTCCTTTGGAAAACATCCAAGTGACGGCAATATTATTTTGAAAGGCGCGAATTTGGTTTAAATGGCGGAAACTCAGCAAGTCATGTTTGAGCGCGGTATCTAAAAGAGTTGTCAAGCGTTCTAGGTTGCGAACCAAAGAACCAAAGCCAGTGAAAACTAAGGGAGACTGGAGTGATGCTGCATCGCCGATCGCAATCAAGCGGTCAAAAGCAACAGTGCGATCGCGACTTCCCACACTAAAATGCCCCGGTATATATCCAAAAGTCGGCTTTTTCCACACCAGCTGATCCATATCGCAGCGGCGGTACTCAGGCAAAATCGTGAAAAAGTCCTCGTACATCTCCAGCAAGGAACCGGGGTTTTTGGGATTGACTTGGTGGTAATGAAATAAATAAATCGTCAATTCTTCATCTGCGCCAGGGAACAACTCCCAAATTAACTGCCTTCCTCGCGAAATATCCCCATGACTGTATAGCACATCGCCATACTGAGAATCCCATACTCCCGGTTCAAATCCCCGCTCAATCACTGCTCCCACAGTCGGACAAACACTGTCGAAGGCACGACTGCCATTCAATTGCCATGCAATCGGTGAAGCGGTTCCCATCGCATCAACTACCAGTCGCCCACTCACTTGCTTCTGTATTTGACTGGTTAAATCCTTGACAGTAACAACAACTTGTGTATTATATACATCTACCTGCATGAACTCTGTCTGATCCCAGATTTCACCACCTGCGGCTCGCAGCTTTTGGCCACACATTTGCAACCATTTCTCAGAATCTAAAGCCACATTGAGCACGGTAGGTGTGTGTAAAACAGGCGCTTTTAGCTTGCTGGGATTATTAGCATCAAAAAATTTATTAAATCCGTCTTTATACTCCCGTGCAATAATCGATTCCACTTCTGCAGTCGTCACCAAACCCAAATTGAGTAAACTTTGAATCTCATCGCGGGAAATATTCCATTCTCGGTTCATTCGCCCAAAAGGCAATCGTTCTAACAGCAGCACTCGATAGCCCAGTTTTGCCATGACTGCTGCATGGATAACACCAAGCGCCCCGCCAATGTAGATGAGATCGTATTGGGGCGAGGATGAGGAGGATGAGGAGGATGAGGAAGAGACTCTAATGCTTGAATTTTGAATTTTGAATTTTGAATTGATTTCTCCCCCTACATGGGAAAACACGACTTGACGCGGCTGTTGGGGATTTCGTACACCTTCGCGCCATCTTTGCTCCCACCAGTAGGCTCGCTTCAAGTCATATTCGCCGTTGGGCATTTTTTGAAAATATTTAACAGTCAGCGGGTAGTAGGGAGCAAGCGCCTCAAAAATTGATTGCTCAGACAAATCAAGCGTTGGAGGTTCAGGGTATTCATGGGGGAAGCGACTTCTCAACCCAGTGGTGAGCTTTTTAAGAATTTGTTGCTCTTTAGGAAAGGGTTTATCTGCCCAACGGAACGCTTTCAAGTACGTCGTTCGCTGCACTGACCAGATGAAGACAGAAAGTTCAACTGGTAGCTTTTCCGAAATAGTCCCAGTACTAGTTGTAGTATCAGAAACTCTCAAGCGAAAGCCTTGCGGGGTGAGTACTTTTTCTCCAATTCCTGGTTCAAAATCAGTATGTAGCCAGTTGCATACAGCGCTTGTCTCGGGAGTAGGGATTTCCAGGTAAAGAATCTCTTGCATTTTTTTCTAAAATCTCCGATAAATCTATAAATTAAGACCGATTTAACAAAGGAATAAAGTATGGTAAACTCCGCCCTATCGGTTGAATGAAAATTCAGTAAAGAAATATTAAGACTTTCTCACATTTGTTGTTCATTCTTTGTTTCTGTAAACGTACGCCATGAATTATCCCATTCCAGACAGTCCACAAGAAATCGTTGCCTTGAGACAAGAGCCGATTGATGAAGAATTGGTTGCTGCTGCGATCGCTGGTGTCATCAAAATTGTTCGTTCTCAGGGTCAATCTTTAGAAGAGTTAACCGCCCAGTTGCTAGCTGACGATAGCCTGCTAGACCTACAACAAAGACGGTGGCTGAGCCAACTCGTTGCTCAAGCATGGGAAAGTTTCTCGTAAGAAAAGCGAGTAGCTAGTAGTGAGCAGTGAGCAGTGAGCGGTAAGTGGTTATTAAACAACTAACAACCAACAACTAACATACAGTGAATTCTTCAACCAAATTGCCAATCACCTTCGTGGTGTGGGAGTTTCAATAAATTGTCTGGGATTGGCAATTGGACTTTTGAAAGAACTCATAACCAGAGAACTCAGAAATCAGAACTCATCACTCAGCATAAATCAGAGGAGACGTTGAGAATTCTCCTTGCCCTCGTACGCGAGTTGGCGGATGAGTTTCAACTCGAAGTACTCAAAGCCGCTTCAGCTTGAGAGTGCAACAGAAGACCATATTCCAAACCTTCTACCACTGCTTGATAAGACGCCTCCAAAATATTCGTGGAAACACCAACCGTTGTCCAGCGTTGATGACCGTTACCCGACTCTACCAAAACCCGGGTTTTCGCTCTTGTCCCCGTGTGTCCGTTGAGAATCCGGACTTTATAATCTGTCAACTCAAACTGAGCCATTTGGGGATAGAAGTTTATTAAAGCCTTGCGTAAAGCCGCATCCAAAGCGGCAACTGGTCCGTTTCCTTCGGCAGCTTCTAGAATATCCTTACCGTTGACAGCGACTTTTACAGTGGCAAGAGCGTTAGAAGTTTCTTTCCCCTCAACCAAGTCACAATGGACTTGGAAACCTTTGATTTCAAAGAAAAGCTGGCGACTTCCTAAAGCTTCGCGCATCAACAGCTCAAAACTTGCCTCCGCCGCCTCAAATTGAAATCCTTCGCTTTCTAAAACTTTAAGACGTTGCAGGATTTGCCCTGTTGTGGGGTTATTTTTATCGAGTTCAATCCCAAAAGTGCGTGCCTTGGCTAAAACATTACTCATGCCAGACTGTTCAGAAATGACGATCCGGCGACGGTTTCCGACTTGTTCCGGTTGCATATGTTCGTAAGTCAGAGGATTGCGTTCCACCGCCGATACATGAAGACCACCTTTGTGAGCAAAAGCCGAACGTCCCACAAACGGAGCATGTTCGTCAGGAGCAAGATTTACAACTTCGCTCACGAAGCGGCTCGTTTCTGTCAGCTGAGACAATCGGTTATCTTCAATACACTTGTAACCCAACTTCAGTTGTAAGTTGGGAATCAACGAACAGAGATTGGCATTGCCGCAGCGTTCACCATACCCGTTAATCGTACCTTGAACCATCTTCACTCCTGCCATCACACCAGCTAACGCGTTGGCAACTGCCGTATCTGAATCGTTATGAGTGTGAATTCCTAGCTGAATATCACTAGGAGTAGAGTTGACCACATCTGTGACAATTTGAGTAATTTCATGAGGTAAAACGCCGCCATTAGTGTCGCAAAGAACTATCCATTCAGCACCAGCAGAGATTGCTGTGTGTAATGTCTGTAAAGCATAATCTGGATTTCGCTTGTAGCCATCAAACCAGTGTTCTGCATCGTATATAATGCGACGCCCTTGAGAGCGAAGATACTCAATCGTATCCTGTATCATCGCCAAATTTTCTGCAAGAGTTGTCCTGAGTCCTTCTGTGACATGTAAATCCCAAGACTTGCCAACAATTGTCACCCAACGGGTACCAGCAGCAAGAATTGCTGGCAACATAGGATCATCTGCTGCTGTTTTTTGAGGGCGTCGGGTATAGCAAAAGGCGACAATCTCTGCTTGAGTCAGTGGTTCTTCTTGGAGATGCCAGAAAAATTGTACATCCTTAGGATTTGCCCCAGGCCAACCACCTTCTATGAAGGGAATTCCAAGTTGATCTAGCCTGCGAGCAATGCGTAACTTATCTTCTATGGACACTGATAACCCTTCACGTTGAGTGCCATCCCGTAGCGTCGTGTCATAGATCCAAAGTTGGGGTGAGGAATTTGCAGTCATAAGATAAGAACTCTTGGAGACAATTTTCAAGGCAATGTGTAAGTATGGTTAAGGATAGGGCAAAACGGAAGTACTACAGGATACTTGTTTAGTTCTTAAAAAAAGATTTTACCGTTCCTTAGGCTCACTTAATAAGAGTGCTGAGCCGGATAAAGGAAACAAAAAGCAGAATATAGAATGCAGTTGGGATTTCTGAGGTTCTATAATAGCGACTTCTCAGTTGTTCCCGGGTGTAGTCATAAGTGGTTGGTAGGGGGGTTTGAAACTGATAAGGTGTATTATGACGTTTGATAGTTTGGAAGATGAACTCCCGAGCGAATCCCCTAACTAACACAAGAGAGTGTCAACACCCCTGCCCTACGGTGAGGGGGCTTAAGCGCCTCAAACCTTAGGATTAGTTGACCAGACTCAGTAACTTCGGTTACTACGTTA
>NZ_CAWMYC010000110.1:0-84632 GCF_963872035.1 Scytonema sp. HK-05 | reverse complement strand
GGCTTATCCCCATAAATGGAATTTAGGGGCTTGCGCCCTCCGATTTGCGGTCAAATTAGTTAAAGGAAATCCACCCCGTTATGCTTTATCCAAGGGCTTTTTGATGCGTAACCCAGGAAATGATTTATATGAGGTGCTTCGCATCCTTAAGCGCTTGACTCAGTTAACAACTGGTTGAACCTTTGAGGATGACTGAGTGCAAAAGTATAAAATAAAAACAAATTTGTATTAATTATACAAATTGAAAGACAATAAGATCTAGAACTCATTTAAGTAAACTTTGTTGTTAAATCCAATTTCTTACTGTCTGTTATGTCACCAGAATCGTCAGTACACAATGTTTCTAATGCAAATGATTATAGTATAATATCCGTTCAAAACCTGAGCAAAGTTTATCCTGTCGCCGTTAAAGAACCAGGAATTGTAGGGACAATAACCCACTTTTTCCGCCGCACCTACCGAGAAATCAAAGCAGTTCACGATGTTTCCTTTGAAATTGCACCTGGTGAAGTGGTCGGGTTTTTAGGACCAAATGGCGCTGGTAAAACCACGACGCTAAAAATGCTCACGGGGCTGATTTATCCTTCTAGCGGTCAAGTTACAGTTGGTGGACATATTCCATTTCGTCGCCAAGAACCGTTTTTGCAAAAAATCACCTTGGTAATGGGGCAAAAACAGCAACTGCTTTGGGACTTACCAGCGCTTGATTCTCTCAAGATTAACGGTGCTGTCTACAATATCTCCGATAAAGAGTTCCGTCAACGGGTAGGAGAATTAACCGAGATGCTATCGCTGGAAGGTAAACTGACTCAACCTGTGCGGAAACTGTCTTTAGGTGAACGGATGAAGGCAGAACTGTTAGCAGCACTTTTGCATCGTCCTCAGGTATTATTTTTGGATGAACCAACACTGGGATTGGATGTAAATGCTCAAGTGGGAGTGCGTGATTTCTTGCGCGAGTACAATCAGCGATATCAAGCGACAGTATTATTGACAAGCCATTACATGGCTGACATTACAGCTTTATGTCAGCGGGTTCTGCTTATTCACCAAGGACAGTTGATGTATGACGGTAGCTTAGATGGACTGCTGGAACGTTTTGCGCCTTACCGAGAAGTCCATTTGGAATTAATTCATCCTGTACCTAAAGAAAAACTGACGTTATATGGTGATGTGCGACACATGGAAGGGCGTTCGGTTTGTTTTATGGTGCAGCAAGAGGAACTTACCCGTACTGTGGCGCGGATTTTAGCAGATTTGGATGTCGTTGATTTGACAGTCACAGAACCGCCAGTTGAAGAAGTGATTGGGCGAGTTTTCCAAGCAGGAGTGGTCAACGTTTAAATAAGACAAAGATGTACAGACGCTTTCATTCAGTGCGTCTCTACAATGACTCATGACTAATGACTAATGACTAAATTTCTATGGTCACTGACCCCGCCCTGAAGGGAGGGGGCTTGTAAGAGGAAACTCACCAATTTCTTAATACAAGACTAAAACAGTGTCTAGCCATTAATACTGAACTACCTGGGCGTGGTAGCCCAAAACACGTTACTAGATGCCTCCCTAGTCTGTAACCTCTGTGATAGTCAGTGGCGAAGGGATATATATACCCAATTGGGACTTATCGTAAATGTTTGTTCCAGTCGTAGATAGTAATAATCGACCCCTGATGCCAACAACACCCGCTAGGGCTAAACGTTGGATTAAATCAGGTAAAGCTACACCATTTTTTAAGAAAGGAGTATTTTGTGTTCGACTTAATGTAGAGCCATCAAATCGAAACTATCAACCAATAGCAGTTGGCGTTGACCCAGGTAGCAAGCGTGAGGGGTTTACTGTTAAATCCAAATCGCACACCTATTTAAACGTACAAACTCATGCAATTGATTGGGTGAAAGACCACGTAGAAACAAGACGGAATATGCGACGTGCTAGACGGTTTCGCAATACACCCTGTCGCCAAAATCGTAAAAACCGATTAGTCAACAAACAAAAGTTGCCACCATCAACTAAAGCTAGATGGCAGTGGAAACTACGAATCTGTAACTGGTTAAGCTCAATGTTTCCCGTTACAACTTTCGTCGTTGAGGATATCAAAGCCAAAACTTGGAAAAATGGGCGTAAATGGAATGTATTGTTTTCACCGTTAGAAGTAGGTAAAAACTGGTTTTATTCAGAATTGCGCCAATTGGCTAACCTGGAAACCCGTGCGGGTAATGAAACTTACGAGATGCGACAAGAGTTAGGCTTAAAGAAGTCTAAAAACAAGTTATCTAACAAATTTGATGCTCATTGTGTTGACTCGTGGGTATTGGCTAATTGGTTTGTTGGAGGACATGCCATGCCTGATACGATAGCACTAATCGAAATCGTTCCTCTAGAATTTCATCGTCGTCAACTGCACAGATTGCAACACCAATCCGGTCATATTAGACCTAGATACGGTGGAACAATTAGCGCTGGATTTAAACGAGGTTCAATAGTTAAGCATCTCAAATATGGTTTTTGCTATGTCGGTGGGTGGGTGGAGTCACCAACAAAGAAAAATCCAGATAAAAAAACAATTAGCTTGCACGACATTAGGTCTGGTAAGCGATTAACTCAAAATGCAAACCCCACTGATTGTAAATTTGTCAGTTACAACTCGTGGCGGGTTGCAAACTGTGCCTAAAGGCACCTTTTCGTTTTTTCTCCGTGGGCTAAAGCCGCACGGTTTCCACACTTTTCACGAGGTTTTATGAAGCGAATTTTCAAGAAAGCCTTGACATTCCTGTCAGTGTACTACGCCTATATGGTTGAGTATCGGGCGGAACTTATTTTATGGGTGCTGGCAAATTCTCTGCCAATTATTCTCATGGGAGTATGGATACAGGCGGCGCAAGGAGGACGGTTCGGTCTGTCACCTGTGGATTTTGCCCGTTACTTTCTTGCTGTTTTTCTCCTCAGACAAATCACAGTTGTTTGGGTTGTTTGGGAGTTTGAAAGGGAAATAGTAGAAGGAAAACTTTCTCCTCGCTTGCTACAACCGATTGATCCAGTATGGCATCATATTGCGTCTCATATTTCTGAAAGAGCAGCCCGTTTACCTTTTACATTGTTACTGATGGTAATATTTTTTCTCCTGTATCCCCAAGCTTTTTGGTTGCCAAGTCTAGCAAATTTTTTGCTATTTATCTTGGCGGCGATGCTCGCTTTTGCTTTGCGTTTTATTATGCAATACTCATTTGCAATGCTTGCTTTTTGGACGGAACGGGCGAGTGCTGTAGAAAATTTTTGGTTTTTGTTTTATTTATTTTTGTCTGGGATGATTGCACCTCTAGAGGTTTTTCCTCCAAGCGTGCGGGCGGTGGTACTTTGTACGCCGTTTCCTTATATGATTGATTTCCCTGCAAGTATTTTGGTTGGGCTACCCGTGGATTTAGGACGGGGATTTTTGTCAATGGTGGGTTGGATTTTGGTGTTTTTGGGTTTAAATCGTTTGCTGTGGCGGCGGGGCTTGAAGAGATATTCTGGGATGGGAGCATAATTTCGTATTCGCTTTCATACTTATAGCACTTCTGATTTGAATAGACTTCTTGCATTCATTCCAAAAAAATGAATAATTAACCGCAGATGGACGCACCCTCAACGCACATGAAACCCACTTATGTAATGAAGTACAGGTTTATCTGTGTTCCATGAGTGTACTCTGCCTTAAGCCGCCTCTGTCTACATCTGTGGTTCATTATTTCTAGGACTAACGCATTGACAAAAATCATTAAATATGAATCTCGTTTTTCGACTGTAAGGTGGGCAGTGGTAAGCACTAGCATATAATCTGCACATCAATTTATGGCACTGCCCACCCTACTTTGTGTTGTGGTCTGAAACAGCCGAATGCACGTTAACGCATATGATGGTCAATCTGTACAGTGCGTAAGTTCTAATTTCTTTATTTCTTTGGTGTAGCTTACAACGGTTGCAAACCGCTATAAAATTAGCACGCACGCCATCAGCCTTAAAGAGTGTCGGTTTTGGCGGATACCCACCCCACAACAACACTCAACAAAGCTTACTATTAAAAAGTATTAAATACTCGGCTTTGATCTCTCACCCTTTACCTTGTTGAGATGGACTGGCAAGAAATCTCTGGCAACTGGGTACTCGTTCCCCGAAATCCTGTTGCAATCATTCACTTCCTGGGCGGCGCATTCGTTGCTACCGCACCCCACCTGACTTACCGCCACTTATTAGAACAACTGGCAAGCAAAGGCTATGCTGTGATAGCGACGCCATTTGTGAACACTTTGGATCATAGTGCGATCGCCAAATCTGTACTATTAAACTTTGAACGCGCCATAGAACGCTTACACGATACTTCGGCAATACGCAAGCGCTACCTTCCCATTTACGGAATCGGACACAGTATGGGGTGCAAACTCCATTTACTCATTGGTAGCCTTCTTCCTGTAGAACGCGCTGGCAATATCTTGATTTCGTATAATAACTACGCTGCAAGGGATGCGATTCCCTTAATCGAACAGTTGAACTTAGCCGCCGCCGTCGAGTTTACCCCCTCACCCTTAGAAACCAATAAACTCGTGCAAGAGCGCTATAATATTCGCCGCAACTTGTTAATAAAATTTACCAACGACACGCTTGATCAATCAAAAACTTTAACTGAACTCTTGAAACAACGCTTTCCAGAGATGGTGACGGTACAGACACTCACCGGCACTCATACCACACCCTTAGGGCAAGATATTAAATGGCAGACGGGAGAATCGTTTACGCCGTTTGACGCCTTCGGACAGTGGTTCAAGCAAGAAGTATACCGGGATCTCAATCAGCTCCAACGCACCATCCTGTTGTGGCTAAATCCTCTTTCCCCTCCATAATCATCTAGAGAGATAGTCAAAAGTTAAAAGTCTTCCATTACTAATGACTTATAACTGACTAATGACTCCTGACTTAATGACTAATGACTAATCTATATCAAATCTTAATAATTGATGATGACCTGGCAGTACAGATACTTCTGACAAGGATGCTGGAAAGACAGGGTTATAAAGTCGTGGTTGCCAGCAATGGTGAGGAAGGAATTGTAAAGGCAGTTGCTTGCTGTCCGGCGCTGATTATTTGTGATTGGATTATGCCAGGGTTAAATGGACTGGAAGTTTGCCAACGAATCAAGGCAGATCCCCAGTTATCTACTACGTTCTTTATTTTATTAACGTCTTTAGATTCCGTAGCCGATCGCGTTAAGGGGTTAGATGCCGGTGCTGATGACTTTATCACAAAACCGATTGAACACAATGAATTGCAAGCGAGAGTAAGAGCAGGATTACGTCTGCACCAATTGAGTAGGGATTTACAAACCCAAAAGCAAATTTTAGAAGCAGAATTGGCAGAAGCCGCAGAATATGTGCGATCGCTTCTGCCACCCCCAATGATGCATCCTCTAAGCATCAATTTCCAGTTCATTCCCTCACGCCAACTTGGAGGTGATTGTTTTGATTACTATTGGCTTGATCCGGATTACCTAGCAATATATCTGTTAGATACTGCAGGGCATGGGCTTAGAGCAACTCTCCCCTCGATTTCTGTGCTAAATTTACTGCGATCGCGTGCTCTTAAGGGTCTAAATTACTATCAACCTAGTGATGTCCTGCAAGCATTGAATAATACTTTTCAAATGAATTATCAAAACGATAAATACTTTACTATTTGGTATGGAGTTTATAACCGAGTTAAACGCCAATTAATTTACGCAAGTGCCGGTCATCCACCAGCAGTCTTAATATCTGGAAAATCCCCAACCTCGACTAAAGTCAAAAAATTGAGAACTCCGGGTGTGCCTGTGGGTATGTTTCCACAGGTAAAATATGTAGATGACTCTTGCAATATTGAAGAATCCAGTTCTCTTTATATTTTCAGTGATGGTGCTTACGAAATCACGCAATCAGATGGCACTCTTTGGACGTTAGAAGGTTTTATTCAGATGCTTGTCGCCTCACAGCGGCAATTTGAGGGTAAACTTGACCAGATATTAAATAACATCATCTCTTTAAACTCAAAAGAAGCTTTTGATGATGATTTATCTATCATCAAGATGAAGTTTGATTAATTGATTTTAGATATGGCAACTTTGTTAAATTCCTCTTGACTAGGAAATATTTCAAATACCTTATCCATACCGGTCAGTTCACACAATATCCTAACTTGTTCATTGATCGAGCAGATCACCAAATTCCTATCTACAGCCCGTAGAGCTTTAAAAGCTAACACCAAAGCACCCAAGCCAGAACTGTCCATAAAAGTCACATCTTTAAAATCAACTAATACTATTTTGGTGCTACTTTCTTTTTCTATAATTTCATTAATTTTTTCTCGAAACTCTTGGGATTGACTACTCCCTAACATTCCAGTTAGTTGAATAACTTTTACTTGCTCTATCATAACTTAGGAATACTAATTAGTATAATTTTTTCTTGACATTGTTAGTCTATACCAATAGTAATTCATTTGAAAAACTGTAACCACATACCTATGTAAAACTTCTGAATAATAATTTGGGATTTACGGAGAACTATTTGTTTGTAATTTTTCAAGCGTGAGTGCCTGTTTCTGCTATCCTTTGCCTACACTTATGGTGAAACGGGGCTGACCTTAGCGCGATATAGCAACTTGTCACCTTGACGGTAACCAGTGTAACGCACCTTGACAATTTCACCAACTTGTGGATTTCCTTCGAGAAGCTGGTGGAGTTGCGGGTCATAAGGTATTTCTGCTCCCACAGGTGCTATAGCTTCCACCCCCCACTGCTGCAGAAGTTTTTCTAAGGGTTTGTGTACCAACGGAACGATGTTGACAGCCGGTAACTGGGGATTTTCTCGTGCTTTATGTGCAGCTGTGGGAAATTGCAATAATAAAGATTCCAGCAGTTGCAAACTAGACTGCTGGAACTCTTGCTGTAATACTTGTCGTTGCTGTTGTATTTGCTGTTGCGATCGCTCGTATTCTTTTTTTAATTGGTCTACATAATGTAACAATTCTTGCGTTGGTGTATCTTTATCTATGACCAACTCTACTTGAGAGAAAGTAGCAACTAATTCATTTAAGCTGAGTTTCAGCGCTTGCGACAACTTAAGTAGGACATCCACGCGCATTTGCCCAACTCCGAACCGTCGCAACCGCAAAATTTGACGTTCTGAAACACCAGCAGTGCGACTCAACGCTTTAAAACTAGAAATACCCACCCGTTGCATCAAATCATGCAACTTTTGAGTGAAATCGGTGTCGGACATGACAGCACAGGAGGAATTGGAAATTGGCAATGGGGAATTGGTTGTTTTTGCCATTCCCCATTACTTCTATTCTTCCAGCAAACTTCTCAGCATCCAAGCATTCTTTTCGTGTACCTGCATCCGCTGAGTCAATAAATCGGCAGTGGGTTCGTCATTAACCTCATCCACAACAGGGAAAATAGACCGCGCAGTTCTCACAACGGCTTCTTGTCCTTCGACAAGCAGGCGGATCATTTCTGTAGCTTTGGGGACACCAGGACTTTCTGAAATCGAACTGAGTTGGGCAAATTCGCTGTAAGTACCAGGTGCAGGATAGCCCAATGCTCTAATCCGTTCGGCAATCAAATCAACTGCTGTTGCCAACTCTGTATACTGGGTTTCAAATAACAGATGCAGAGTTTGGAACATCGGTCCTGTGACGTTCCAATGAAAGTTATGAGTTTTCAGGTATAGCGTATAAGTATCAGCCAACAGGCGAGACAAACCTTCGGCAATTTTAGCCCTGCTTGCTTCGTCAATACCAATGTTTACTGGGAATGTTTGACTTGGCATAATTTTCTCCAAATGATTTATTGAATTCTTGTACCAAAGACAAAAGACAAGGTTATGCCAGATGCATCTTCAAAACACTTTTAGGGGCTTTGCGGACTCTAGCTATGATGGTTTCTTTGCCCAAACGCTGGCAAGCTTCGTAGCGATGGCATCCAGAAAATCCGTAGTACTGTCCATCGACTTCTAAAACATCGATTGGTTCTTTCTGCCCTATGGCAGCAATCGATTCCATTAAAGCTTTGACCTTGTCTGGGTCGTTTTGGCGTGGCAAAGGTCGCCGTATCTGATTTAAAGGAATTTCTTGAATGATCATAAATGAATTTTGTTGATGAGTGGTGTTTTGTGGCTCTTGATTAAATCATAATCGTTATGACTTCAAGTTGCAACTCATTTTGCTTGTGAAACAGGTATTGGTTTGAGCAAATAACTTGTGCCAAAAACTACTAAACTACATAGGAAAGTCAGAAGGCACCAAAAGGAACCCCAAAGATAAAACGGGGGTCTTGATGTCAGGATGATCCGCTTTAATTTTTGGGGATTTTTCCGGTGTGGGGGCTTGCACCCAAGTATGTCTAATATCATCCTTTTGACTTGGTAGTGATTTTGGCGATCATCCACTTCTAGACAGCTGTGGCGGCAAAACAAAGATTCCATGAAAATCATTTGGCGTATTTCTTACACCGTACTTACCACGTTTTGTTTATTGGGTCTAACTGGGGCATCAGGTCCTGCAAGTAGAACAAAGGATGTGGAAATTAGGATTGGCATTGTGCAGCGATTCGGAGATCAGCCCACAGAAGCGCTGCAATTAGAACCCACCAAAGGCGATCGCTTGAGGTTGAAATTTCAAGATGGGAGTAGCCAGCAAACTTTAGTCACGACCAAGCCTGTCAAACTAGAAGTCTTGATGCAAGCAATGCCTGCAGCAGTCGTCAAGGAAAGGGTCGTGTTGGGAACATTCCGTACATATGAAACCGCTGAAGATAGTGCGCAAAAGTGGCGCGATCGCGGAATAGAAGTGGAAATAGCCCAACCAGAACGTTGGCAAGTTTGGGCAAAACGCGAAGTTTACAACACTCCCTTACTTAGACGTTTGCTGTTGCAAAGCGTCCAAGCTGCTGGTCAAAACACTGCTTTTGTCGATACCCAAGTTTTACAAAAGGTACCCCGAGTCACTTGGCAAGTGGATGGCAAACGCTTCAGCCCAGATAATTTAGAAATTAGTAGCGACAAAAATTTGATTCGGGTCAATGAAAGTAAAAAACCCGAGAAAGCACGTCTTTACGCTGGACGCATGAAGGTGCAGCCAAATGCCTATGGTGACTATACTCTCGTGAATGAAGTGCTTTTAGAAACATACTTGCGTGGAGTTGTGCCGTATGAAATTGGCGCGACAGCTCCCATGCCAGCAATGGAAGCACAAGCGGTTCTCGCCCGGACTTATGCTTTACGGAATTTACATAGATTTGCAATAGATGGGTATCAATTGTGCGCTGATACTCACTGTCAAGTTTATTATGGGTTGAGTGGAGTGACACCGAACACAGATCGGGCGATCGCCACAACACGGGGTATGGTTCTCACTTATAAAAACCAGCTAGTGGATGCTTTGTATTCTTCCACAACTGGTGGCGTGACTGCTTCCTTTAGCGATGTCTGGAATGGTGATGACCGTCCCTACCTGCAACCTATAATAGATGCTCCGAGCCATGATATATGGAATTTGTCTGGGCAGAATTTAGCGGATGAAAACCAATTTCAACAGTTTATCAGTCTCAAACAAGGATTTAATGAAAGTCAGAGGGACCTGTTCCGTTGGCGTCGGGAAACGAGCTTGAAAGAGATTACCAAAGGTTTACAAAAATTTCTCAAGGTGAAAAACAGTCCCTATGCAAAGTTCAAAACTATCCGAGAAATGAAAGTAGTAGAGCGAAGCAAGAGCGGTCGCATTCTCAAACTTGATGTCAAAACAGATATTGGCACATTTTCTTTATATAAAGACGAGGTTCGCAGTGCCTTTATCGCTCCTATCAGCACCCTGTTTTACCTACAACCACTAAATAAAGGCAACTCAGAACTTTGGGGATACGCCTTTGTTGGTGGTGGTTTAGGACATGGAGTTGGCTTGAGCCAAGTGGGTGCTCAAAATTTAGCTAAGCTTGGCTGGTCGAGTCCAAAGATTCTTCAGTTCTACTATCCTGGGACTAAAACTCAAATTCTCGGTAACGGGATTGCGCAAACGAACTGAGCAAATCTATATCTATCACACTCAAAATGCTTTCCTTCCCTTGCCGCTCAACACAGGGATGCTTGTGGAGATTGCTAAAATTAAATTAATAAAGCAGGAACGCGGGATTCCCTGTGCTCCTGCTCATTTAACGTGAATCTAGACTTAATGCCAAAGTAGGTGTTGGAGCAGACACAGCAGAAGATGATTTCTGTTGTTTGTACTGCTTCTTTTACTTTTATGTCTCTACGACATCCGGTACTCTTCCAAGAAGTTGATTTTGGAGGTGCCTAACTTTTAGTAAAGTTCCTCTTCCTTGTGGGTTTGGATCGTACAGTCTCCAGTTGGGTAAGCCACACAAGTCAGGATATATCCAGCTTCGATTTGGTCATCATCTAAGAAAGACTGGTCAGACTGGTCTGGAGCAGAACCAGATACAAGTTTACCAGCACAGGTAGAGCAAGCACCAGCACGGCAAGAGTAAGGCAGGTCAAAACCTTTCTCTTCAGCAGCATCTAGAATATATTCATCATCCTTAACCTCAATCGTTTCGTTGAAATCTTCAGCTTCGTTAATCAGTGTGACCTTATAAGTAGGCATTTTGTCATCCTCTTTTTTGCAAACGGACGGTATAAGTTATCCTAAAGCAAATACCACGGCTGTTCCTATGGGAGCAGCCGTTTGTTAAAATTTGCTTCACTTCTGATACTACGAGAAAAATAAAAGGATGCAACCGGAAATTGAACTCGATTAGTAATGAAATTTAGTTACTTCATACTGATAAGTTTTTTTTATAGCACTGACTTTCTACTCCTTACATTGTTAAATAAAGTTATAAGTGTCCAAAAAATATTGAAAGTATAAAAAGTTAGCCTACTATATCAATTTGTACTTTCTTTCAGCAGTGATTAGCTCCACGTTTATTTGTCTACGAATACCCTTTAAGGGAGTCTGTCACAATGTAGGTAAGTTAAGGAAGCAGGAGCATAGGGTTCTGTGTATTCCTGCTCGTATAACCTGAAGATAGACTTATTGCCAAAGTACGTGTAACCAACAGACACAGCACAGGGGGAATTTTTCTCTGTCTATCCTGCTTTTTTGTGTCTTTACCACATCAGTGGCTCTTGAAAGTTGATTTTTGAGGTGCCTAAGCTTTATTCGATATCTTCTTTCTTGTGGGTTTCGATGGTGACATCAGAGGTAGGTTTGGCGATACAGGTCAGCACATATCCTTGCTCAATCTGGTCGTCGTCCAAGAAAGACCCGTCAGACTGATCAACGGAACCTGATTTAATCAAACCAGCACAGTCAGAGCAAGCACCAGCGCGGCAAGAGTAGGGCAAATCAAGATCAGCTTCTTCAGCAATATCTAGAATGTATTCATCATCTCCTACCTCAATTGTTTTGTTTATCCCTTCAGCGTCATTGACTAATGTCACTTTGTAAGTAGTCATTTTGTCATCCTCTCTTCTACAAACCGATTGTATAAGTTATCCTAAAGCAAATAGGACGGCTGATCTTATTGGATCAGCCGTTCGTAAAAATTTGCTTCACTTCTGATACTACGAGAAAAACAAAACGATATAACCGGAAACCGAACTCGATTAGTAATGAAATTTAGTGAGTTAATTAAAATAATTTTTTTTTATAATACTGAGTATCTACTTGCCAGATTGTTAAATAAAGTTATATACAACCAAAAAAAAATCAATGTATAAAAATAACATGGTAAACCAATCTGAGGTTGGTTGAGATGTTAAAGCTGTTTGTTGTGGGAATAGGGGGTGTAGGAGTGTAGACAGAGGAGTCTATTTTTCCCTATATTCTTACCTCGATACGAGCGTAATGCCTTTACGCCCTTATACCCATCGGTTCCTTAGCGCTTATACACAACAATAAACAAAGCGGTGACAATAATAATGTACGATAACTCAGCTTTTTCGCAAAAATGCCCAGTAAGGGTGGGTTTGGTTGGTACTGGGTATGCAGCAAAGCTCCGGGCTGAAACATTGATGCATGATCAACGCTCACATCTCGTTGCTGTTGCCGGTCATACACCCGAAAAGACAGAAGCCTTTGCTAGAGACTACCAGGCTCAGGTGATAGATTCTTGGCAGCAACTGGTAGAGCAAGACAATATAGACTTAGTGGTGATTTGTACTGTGACTCGGGATCATGGTGCAATTGCACGAAAAGCGCTGGAGAACGGTAAACACGTTGTTGTAGAGTATCCCCTTTCTGTAGACGTGGCAGAAGCTGAAGAACTTATTGCGCTTTCCAAAGCACAAAAAAAATTGCTCCATGTTGAACACATTGAACTGTTGGGTGGTGTGCATCAAGCCTTGAAGGAATACCTCCCAGAAGTTGGTCAAGTATTTTTCGTGCGCTACAACACCATTAACCCCCAGCATCCCGCACCCCGCAAATGGACGTACAATCACGAGCTTTTCGGGTTTCCTTTGATTGGCGCACTTTCCCGCTTACACCGTCTTGTAGATTTGTTTGGTAAAGTGATATCGGTCAACTGTCATAATCGATTTTGGCGGATAGAAGAAACAGAGTATTATCAAAGTTGTTTCTGTGATACTCATCTGTCCTTTAATAGCGGACTGTTAGCCCATGTTGTCTACGGTAAAGGCGAAACTTTATGGCAACCAGAACGTAAGTTTGAAGTTCATGGTGAAAACGGCGGATTACTTTTTGACGGCAACACCGGAATTTTGGTACAGCTAGGGGAAACAAAGACGATAGAAGTTGGTAATCGTCGGGGTTTGTTTGCCAAAGATACGACAATAGTGTTAGATCATCTCATTGATGGTACTCCCATATACGTCACCTCAGAAGAAAGCTTGTACACTCTGAAAGTGGCGGATGCGGCACGACGTTCTGCCGAAATGGGGGTAACGGTAGTATTGGATGATGCTTTACATTAAATTTCATGAAAAGCGAAACGATTGTTATTTTATCTAACAGAGAACTAGACAAGATGCGTAAGGCTGGACGATTGGCAGCCGAACTTTTACACCATCTTGAACCAATGGTCAAGCCAGGGGTAAGTACGCTCGAACTCAATGACGAAGCTGAACGGTGGACACAGGCGCATGGTGCAAAAAGCGCACCTCTTGGCTACAAGGGCTTTCCTAAGTCAATTTGCACGAGTGTTAATGAAGTCATCTGTCACGGAATTCCGAATGCCAAGCAAATCCTCAAGGAAGGTGACATCATTAACATAGATGTCACGCCGCTTGTTGATGGCTACCACGGTGATACATCCAAGACATTCTTTGTTGGCACACCTTCCCCAAAAGCTAAAAAGTTGGTTGAGGTGACAGAGGAGTGCTTGAGAAGGGGGATTGCTGAGGTTAAGCCAGGAGCAAGGGTTGGGGATATTGGTGCAGCCATTCAAGAGTATGCCGAGGCACAGGGCTTTTCGGTGGTGCGAGACTTCGTAGGACACGGTGTTAGCAACGTTTTCCATACTGCGCCGGAAATTCCCCATTTCGGGACACGAGGCAAGGGAAAACGTCTGCGACCTGGTATGGTTTTTACCATTGAGCCGATGATTAATGAAGGCACTTGGGAAGTTGAGGTTCTGGGCGATGGTTGGACTGCGGTGACACGCGATCGCAAGCTTTCCGCTCAATTTGAGCATACTCTCGCTGTGACTGAAGACGGCGTTGAAATCCTCACGTTACCCCAAGGCGAAACTTAACCTAGTCAGATAAGTAAGTAGGCGAGAAAAAATCAAATTATGTAAAGAAAAGTAAAGCTTGGAAACTAGCTCGTAATAGGCGCTTTAGCGTTAAAGCGCTGACTACATACCTTTAATTATTTACACCGACCTACTTACCATTACACGTCGAAGTGTGGAATATGATGGAACTCGCTCTTTAGGAATTCTCTGTCGCAAGCCAAGCACGCAAAACCTCTGCTACTGTCCACGCTTGGGCAATACATCCCCGTGGGGTCATAGGGGCATTGCCATCAAAAATTTCGCTGAGATTACCGACACCGTGAGCAGTGAGATGGTTCGCCATTGGCTCTAGGAACTGACGAGCAATAGCTGGGTTTTTATAGACACGCATATGTGCCAGGACAAAGGGACCTAGCAACCAACCCCAGACTGTTCCTTGATGATAGTCTCCATCGCGTTGATACTGATTACCTCCGTAGTTTCCCTGGTATTGGGGATGCTCAGGGGCAAGCGAACGCAATCCATGCGAAGTTAGCAGCATCCGCCCACAAGCATCTACCACTCCTTGTTGCTGGGCTGGCGTGAGCGGGCTTTCGGGTAAGGAGACGGCAAAAATTTGGTTAGGGCGCAAGGATGGGTCATCTCCATCGGGACCATCCAGCACATCGTAGCAGTAGCCTGTCTGTTGATTCCAAAAGCGAGAAAATCTGACTTGGGTACGGTCGGCGATCGCCTCATACTCCTGATGGGGCTTGCCAATGTGGCGAGCAAAGTTTGCCATTGTCCGTAAAGCATTATACCAGAGGGCATTTACCTCTATGGGTTTGCCAATGCGCGGTGTCACAACCCAATCTCCGACTTTGGCATCCATCCAGGTGAGTTGCACACCCGTTTCCCCTGCGTAAAGCAAACCATCGGTGGAATCGAGGTGGATGTTGTAGCGAGTGCCGCGACAGTGCCAGTCGATGATATCTGCAAGCACCCCAAAGAGTTCATGCAACAAATCATCATCCTCAGTGGCGCTGTAGTAAGCGCGGACTGCTTCAAAATACCAGAGAGTCGCATCGACTGTATTGTATTCAGGTGTTTCACCCGCATCGGGGAAGCGATTGGGTAACATTCCCTGGTCTACATACGTGGCAAAGGTGCGGAGAATTGAGCGTGCTATCTCTGGGCGTTCAGTGGCAAGGGTCAACCCAGGTAGGCTAATCATCGTATCGCGTCCCCAGTCACTAAACCAGTGATAACCAGCGATGATGGTTTTGCCGTGAGGGTGTTCTGGCACAGAGCGGTCAACAATAAACTGGTCAGCAGCCAACACTAAATGATTGATCCAGGCAGGAGAATCAGGAGCATGGAGGGGTCGGTTAGATTTCCACTGTCCGATTAACTTCTGCTCTTGAGTGTGACGGTGGTGGAGTGCTGCTTCACCATCCAAGTCTGGTTGGTTGTCAGTACTGGCGACAAAGGTGAGCGATTCCCCAGGGTTAAGTGTAGCTTCAAAAGTAGCAGCGTGGAGGTGGTCTTCTTTGTCGCTCAGTCCTCGGTAGCGTTCAACTGCCAGGTCAAATCCGTAATACCAATTGTGGGCAACAGATGCACTGCCGTGGTCACTCAGCAGGTACAGTGGTACAGCACCCGGATAAGCAGCGACACAAATTCCTTGTGTAACTGGCTCAATACTCATCTGCCAACCGTTGCTTTGGGTACTGCCGTGATAATCGCGGTAGTTGACCATTGCTTTAAGCGTCAGCTTTAACGGTTGGGTGGCGCGACGCAGGGCATATTGGACATAGGTTGTGTTAGCTCCCTGCTGCATCCACACCCGTTTTTCTAACAAAGCGTCAGCAAAGGCAAAACGCCACACAGGAATTGTGCCTTCCAAGGAAAAGCGTTCAATGTGCTGGTAACCTTGGGGACTGACGATACCATCCGCCCAACGGTTGGTGTGGAGAGAGAAAGAGCGAGCGTCATACAAGGCAGTTTCATCCAGTTTCGCCAGCAGCAAAGTCCGACCCAGAGGCGGTTTCAAAGCCGCTACCAGCAAACCGTGATAGCGACGCGTCAGTAAACCTGCCACAGTACCAGAAGCGTAACCGCCGATGCCATTGGTGACTAACCATTCCCGCGACTGTGCGATGTCGAGATTGCCACAGATTTCCCGCCCAAATTCAATACACATAAGTCAACACCCTTCTTTGGGATTGATATTTTGGAGTATCGGTTATAAAGCCTATATTGTGTTGAGATTGGGATTAAGAGTTGATGAGAGGGCATTTTTTTAACAATCCCAACTGAAATTTTAACGGCTAATCAGGTTGAGATCATGTAACATTCATAAGCTTTTAAGTATTGAGGCTTAAGTTTCGGTATTACAGAGGTAGAAATCCTGCAACCAACCAAAAACAAATAAAAAGGGAGATAGAACATGATCCAAACTACTACAACAGCTATTGCTGCTTTGTTGACTCAAGCAGGTGGAGCGCATTACGAATACGAACAGACTGTTCTGAAGGGAGTGTATGACGAAGAATGAGCTACTTGGTATGTTGATTATGTCATTCAGCATGGTCTGGGCAAACTGCTAAACAAAGCAGTGACTACTGAGCAAATCAGCCAGTTTTTCAGCCAAAGTTATGAGGAGTATAAAAAGGAGTATTCTGTACAAAATTGGGTTGAGTATACGGCTCTTGAAAATGGTAGAAAGTTTAACGCTAAAGGCGAGATAACTAGTTTGGGGATCACGGCGATCGCTCTGTTGTTCATTAGACAAATTCAAAAGGAGCAATGACAGATTTAGCCCCAGATTCTTAGAGCATTGATCACAGGTGTTTATGATTCCGACTTGTGTACTAATTCACTTAACTCGCCAGGATAAAAGCAATCTTCTAGAATCTCAGTCAAGTTGTAGGGACAATTGAGAGGAAAGATTTGCTCTGGCAGGTCAGTTTCTCCCATTGCTAAGTCCTTGGCATTCTCATATGCTTCTTGCAAAGCATCATCAAGATAAGGTTTGAGGCTTGGGTTGTCTTTTAGTAACCGTATCGTATCGCGACGCTGTATGCGAAGTGTTGCTAGCCAACTGCGGCTGCGACGCTGAGGTTGGTACTCCCATTTCAGCCAATGTCCAATCAACACGCTCAAACGGCTACGCAGTTCTTGGCGTTGCTGCTTACCCAAAGATTCAATTTCCTCAATTAGGTTTAGTAGGTCAACCTGACTCCACTGTTGGTTGCGGAGCAACGTTGCTTGTTCCTGCGTCCAAGCGTAGAAGTCGGACTCGTAAAGGTTTAATGCAGGTATCGATGTCTTTGCCATTTTTGGGTTTGCCTCAGGCATATGCATTAGGTTTATCCACCACAATTTCTATTGTAAAACTGTCTTTTGTAGAGTTGTTCAGCCGCTATGTATGTTCATTTTGGGATGAAGCGATGTCTAGTGAACGAATCAAAAATATTCAAAAATCTAGGAGACTGCTGACACTTTTACTACTTAGGTTAAGAAGGTGAGTATAAATTATCAAAGTAATTATACGGTACATTTATTTGTAATACTCAGATTTCGGATTTTATATGGAAAAAGTCTGTATAAATACTCTGTAGAGGGTAGTTATATGGAAATACTCCGTATAATTGAGTAGTTACATCGGTTTATATCCTGATTGAGACCGTACTTCGAGATCTCGGTTGGGAATCTCATGAGTTCAGATCTTTCAGGTAGAATCAAACCTAAAGTTGAGAGAATTTTGAGATAAGAGGGTGCAAGTTCGACCAACCTATAGTAGATGATAGACGATTTCGGCTTGCTTCCATGACATACCTACTGTTCTTATTGTCCATCGGATTAGCCACCGCTCTTGCTTTGGTAATCAAGCAGCTACAACAACGCAAGAACGATTATACAGTGGCTCAGCAGCGTCTTAAAGAGGTAGATAGGCGATTACAAGAAGCAGATCGAAAATATAGTGGACTTATCTCTAGAGAAGATACCGCTAGGGAGCTAGATTCACAAATCATGATTCTGAAGGATCGCCTTAAACAACTGGATAAGGAAGCAGAGGCGGAAGAATGTGAACTGTCTATCAAGATTTCATCACTAAAATCGAAGCTTCAAGGACTCGAAGAACAAGAAATTGTCGAAGCTTTTGGATTTTATGAGTCTAAGTATGATTTTCAAGAGGCTGAAGAGTATAAGCAACGCTTAGATAAGATTCGCACTCAGCAGAAACAGATGATAAAGGACAAACAAGCTGCTGTTTGTCATACTGAATGGTCAGTTAGCGGTAGTGTGAAAGAAGGTAAAAAGATGACTGATAATTTTATCAAGCTAGTTCTTCGTGCCTTCAATGGTGAATGTGACGCTTCGGTGATGAAGGTTAAATATAATAACGTTCAAACCATGGAGAATCGAATCAGAAAGACCTATGAGGAATTAAATAAACTTTCTCAGACTACGCACTGCGCAATCACTTCACAATTCTTGGACTTGAAATTACAGGAGCTTTCGCTGACCCATGAATATCAGGAGAAAAAGTATCAAGAGCAAGAGGAACAACGCATTATTCGTGAGCAGATGCGCGAAGAAGAAAGAGCATTGCGCGAACTCGAAAAAGTCAAGCAAGATGCTGAGCGAGAAGAACGTCGTTATCAAGAGGCTCTAGAAAAAGCTCGTAGGGAGATAGAATCCGCTACGGGTAAAACTCAGGAAAAACTCTTTAGCCAAATCGAGGAATTACAAAAGCGACTTGCACAGGCTGAAGCAAATAGAAAGAGAGCTATTTCTCAAGCTCAAATGACTAAATCTGGACACGTCTATATCATTTCAAACATTGGTTCATTTGGTGAAGATGTTTACAAAATCGGTATGACACGTCGCCTAGAACCAATGGATCGGGTTAAGGAACTGGGCGATGCTTCTGTTCCTTTTCCTTTTGATGTTCACGCCATGATCTTTTGTGAAAATGCACCAGAACTTGAATCTTGCTTGCACAAACGTTTTGACACCAGAAGAATGAACAAAGCAAACGAGAAAAAAGAATTTTTCCGAGTTTCATTGGAGGAAATAGTTAAAGTTGTCAGAGAGATAGATGAGGAACTTAAAATCTGCAAATCAGAGGTAAAATTTACCAAAATTGCTGAAGCTGCTGATTATCGAAAGACCCTTGCAAAAGAACGAGAAGTACACCCGCAGAAAGTAGCGACAGCGATCTAACAACTGTAGTGCAGCAGACAGTTGCAATTCACTGGTGCTGAGTTCAGTCTTATTTGCCGCCGCTGAACACAACCGTTAAACCGATGTCCTGGGAGTAGGGAGAAGCTTCCGGTTTGAGGGTAGGCGAGCACACGAAATCATCTCGTTTGTTACTCTCTCCAAGAGCGATCTGCCGCTATGCTGGAGCGCTTTGCTATCGCCTGCAAACACTAACCTCAACCTTCAATAAACTTCATTGCCACACCATTCATACAGTAGCGCTTACCCGTAGGCGCGGGACCATCATTAAAAACATGACCCAGATGTCCACCACAGCGATGGCAATGTACTTCTACTCTGGTCATAAAAAATGACTTGTCTACGGTTGTGGCGATCGCCCCTTCTATTGAGTTGAAAAAACTAGGCCAACCAGTGCCGCTGTTAAATTTAGTCTCAGATGTAAAAAGTGGCAAGTCGCAGGCAGCACATACATAAGCCCCTTTAGCATATTGCTTATCGAGAGAGCTGGTGTGAGCGCGTTCAGTCCCATGTTTCCGCAGCACAGAAAACTGTTCCGGCGTTAAAATTTTGCGCCACTCTTCTTCGGTTTTGCTGATTTCAAACTCATTGTTTGCAGTTGCCATAACTTCTGACCTTCCTGATAAATAACGTGATAACCATACTGTGCCTAGCATTGCTGCACCAGCGTGTAAAAAATACCGTTTTTTCATAATGCATTATTAATTTGCCGATTGAGCTAGCTTAATGACTAGCATGAGTGATAACCATGAATGAGCCCTGATAGAATCATTAAAATCTGCTAAGAATCATTGACATAAATACCATCAACTTCTGTAATTGTGTACTTTCTCTCAAAATTTCATCCGCTCCACTAAATGATCTCCCACGCGTAAAGCGTTGGATAGCTGCGATCGCCTGCCAACAAGCGGGAGCAACGCGGTGCACCGGACGGACGAAAATCGGCTGTGGGGTTGTCTAGATTGCTTGCTACCGCTGATATTTGACCGTTACCTCATAATTTTGATTGGACAGTATCTCAAGGTTATGAGTTCAGGTGAAACTGATGAGACTTAACTCTCCCGATTTACCTGCCTCGATTTATTATCGAGCCGAATCGCTTGCTCTAAAGCTGCTTTTTCTCTGGCTCTACGAGCATACGGCTGCAATTTTATAATATTCCAACCCGTGATTATACTCATATCTTCTAAATTCATTCCCTTGATTAACATTTCTACACACCATGTTTGTTGAGCTTGCTCAATGACTGGCTGTTGCCCTTCTGGTGTTAATAATCCCTCAGTTAATATTCGCCAGCGCTGTTGTATTTCTACCTCTGAAATAGGCATTCCATCGTCATTGAGAAATAATGCAGAGTGGTTATCTTTACGACTTTTTAACCATTGTGTTAAGGGATTACGAGCATAAGAGCCATACTGCTTACCCATGATCCACTGATTAACAGGAACTTGTCGAATAGAGCCTTGTGTGATTTGCAATAAGTACTGGTTGGTATCCCTGATTTGGTGGGCTTGCTCTAAGTTTACTATTTCTTCTGAAGATAAACCTGCTGCAAAAAAAACGTACATGAGGGCATAATCTCGCAGCCCTGATTTTTTAGCTCTTTGCAAAATGGAGTAAACTAAAATTGCTGGTAAATCTACCACCTTCTCTGTTGAAATAGATTCATTATTGATTTGATTTGAAGAGTTTGTGGCTACTTTTAAAAACAGCGCCACCAAATTTTCCAAAAACTCATCTCTGTCATGCCAAAGTTCATGAAATTCACTGGTAAATTCAATCACGGCATACCCCACCAACATACTATTGAGTAAACTGGCTAGCTTTTGAGGTGGCAATTGGGTGTATAATTGCTCACGCTCCATCATTGTTGCTAAATATTCAGCTACATAGTTGTTGGCTTGCGCTAAGCTTCTTCCCAGTGCTTGACGATTTTCTATTGGATATTTTCCTGACTCACCGACTACAGAGCGTACTAATTCAGGAACTTGTTCTAAAGCCGTTAAGCGCTCTTCGCAATAATCTTTAAGAGCTTGATAAACACTGTTCGTTTGACTGACTTGCGTTTTTAAGGATTCACCCAGTTCTTTAAACACTGGTGACTCGGAAATCACCGCTAGAACCAATCCGTGCTTGTTGCCAAAATGCCGGAATAACGTCACTTCATTCACTTTTGCTAATTCTGCGACAGCTTTGGTTGTCGTCTCGGTAATTCCTTGCGCCGCGAATAACTCCATTGCTGCATTAATCAGTCGCTGTCGCGTTGAAATTATTTCTCCAGACATAAGTAAAAACTGCAAGTGGCACTTGCATTTAAGTTGTATCCTTGCTAGACTAACAGATGTAAGTAGCACTTGCATCCTCTCTTCCCACTTTAGCTGTCAACGCCTGTGTTCGCAGAGGATGTGGTAACAAGTACAGTCTTCTGCACTAGTTTATTTACGGCATTCACGTCAAAGGAAAGATTTATGACTATCAACTCAGCTGGGGCTGTTGGTAAGCAGCCGCTTACTCTGAGCTGGATCAACGTGGCATTTTTCGGTACATTTCATGCCTTGGCAATCCTTGCTCCCTGGTGTTTTTCTTGGTCTGCTTTGGGAGTGATGATATTCCTGCACTGGTTGTTTGGCAGCATTGGTATTTGTTTAGGATATCATCGGCTTTTGACTCACCGAAGTTTACAGGTACCGAAGTGGTTGGAGTATGGACTCGCTATTGTGGGTGCGCTTGCGATGCAAGGAGGACCAATCTTTTGGGTGGCGGGACATCGGCTACATCATGCGCATACAGAGGATCCAGACAAAGACCCCTACTCTTCCCAGCGTGGTTTTTGGTGGAGCCATATGCTTTGGATTTTTTACCCGCGTGCAGAGTTTTTTGAGGAACAACATTACAAAAGATTTGCCCCGGAATTATACCGTGACCCATTTTATCGTTGGCTGAATCGCAACTTCTTGCCGCTCCAAATTCCTGTTGGTGTCTTATTGTATGCTTTGGGTGGATGGAGTTTTGTAATCTACGGAGTCTTTCTGCGGGCAGTAGTGCTGTGGCATACCACTTGGTTCATTAACTCTGCGGCTCACCTGCGCGGTTATCGTAGTTTCCAGTTGAAGGATAACTCTCGTAATCTTTGGTGGGCGGCAATTCTAACTTATGGTGAAGGTTGGCATAACAATCACCATGCTCATCCAAATGTCGCAAAAGCCGGATACTCTTGGTGGGAAGTAGATATGACTTGGTGGGCAATTAAAACATTGCAGACTCTGGGGTTAGCTAAGAAAGTTGTGATGCCTCCAACGTCAAAAGCAAGTAGTTAGTGGTTACAAGAAAAACCAACACAACTAATGACTAACAAATAGACTTCTTGCAAAACTCATATAGTAATCCTCCGCTTTCTTTGTGAGAATTGAAAGCCACAGATCCCCGACTTCTTTAAGAAGTCGGGGATCTTGTTTCTTACAAATGATTTCTTTAATGACTTTTGACTTTTGACTTTTGACTTTTGACTTTTGACTTCCCCGTAAGCGCAAAGCGCACGCTACGCGAACGCGTAGCGTGCCCGAAGGGCTTAGGGGCTGACTACCTGCCCAACTTATTAGGAATACCTTCGCAACCGCCGGGAATAGTACTTCTGGTTTTTTCGCCTCCCCAAGCACAGCAATAGTATCGCGCTGACTCAGACATTCGCTGGGCATTGGTGAAATCAGCGTCTTCGACAACAGCCCCTGTGTGTTCGCCAGTCTCGTAGTCTGGCGGTGCAGTACGGCTGCGAGGCGAGGCGGTTTCAGCGGAACCATAGAAGAGGCGAATTCCGTTTAAATCAGTACCGTTGAGTTTTGCTTCATATAAAATAGCCCGGGAGAGATTGGCTTTTACCAAGTCACAGTTAATGAGGTTAGCGCGGACAAGATTGGCTTCCGACAGATCAGTCCAACGCAAATCAGTACTAGCAAGATCAGCTCCCGCAAGCATCACTCCTAAATCGATGACACGCAAACCAGCCTCTCGATCTTCTGCATAACCGCCATTACCGTCGAGAATGGCACGCCCAAGATGGCGATCGCGCTTCAGGGGTGTCAGCAATTTGGAACGCGAGAGAAAGCGGAGAACTTTCGCTTTCCCACTACCATCTATACTACTGAGAATTGCTGCTGTGCGTCCTTCCGCAATCATCCGTTCTTGTGGCCAATCTTCTAACAATCCTTGTTCATCTAATACTAAGTCAGAGATACCTTGGAAATAGGAATCTATCGTCTGCTGTTGGGTAATAATATTTTGCTGAACCGTGAGGAGGTTTTGCTGAATGGTCAAGTCTTTAGAAATGACGTACTGTCGCCAAGCAACATAAACGGCAATAATGGCAATCAGAATTTGCCCCAAAGCACCAAACCATTCCGCAAGTGTCCCAGAAGCTTCCCAGTTTATTCGGCGTCCAAAAGCTAGGATGCGATCGCCCAAACCACTGAACTTAATTCCACCAATGACACCTGCGACGACTCCTAAAAACGCAACAAACAGCGCTCGTTCTTGAGCTGAAAACCACTCTTGTACCACAGTGACTATAGTTGGTAACAGCACTGCTAGTGACAAGACCAAAGTTCCCAGCGTTCCGAAGATACCAATGATCCAGTTATTGATCGCTATTCCTATAAAAGTCATGGCGATCGCGACTAAGATCAGCAACAATGCTCTGGGTTTGACTGTTACAGGTCTAGTTAACCCTTGGAAGGTGGAACGTGCTTGTTGCAGGGCAGTTGTGTTGCGCGGAGATTGCAGCGATGAAATTGCAGAAAGGGCTTGTTGAGTGGCAAGCCCATCTGGTATGAAGCAATTTTCACCTACGTCCTCAAAGTCATCTGGTTGTAAGTCGTCTTCGAGAATAGGTTCTTGTTTATGAGACAGGGATGAGTTGGAGTTGGATTCAATCGGCATGATTATATTTTGCCACCAGCACGCTTGTGTTCAACAGCTGTCTCATGGTATCTGCTAGAAGGTGGGGTTAGGCAACAGTCGCAGGTAGCAACACGCCCGCGATCGCTTTCTTCTAGAACTTCAATAAAGATTGGGATGACTTGAGAGATATAACTGTAATTTTCCTGTTTTATAAAGTATTTTTTATTACTATTTAAGAAATAACAAATCGAAGTAACTTGATCCATTAAGTTCTGTAGGTGCGGGATGATGTCTTGCCGTTGCTTAGTTGCCTTTGGTTTTGTCGCTTTATCTCTAAGTGGCTGTAACAGTCCAAAGTTACCGGGAGAGATTGGTAAACAAGCTGGGGAAAGTTTAGTTTTAATCAACTACGTAGACAAACCGGGGCATGGTACAGGATTTTTGGTGCAGGGGGAAAACAAGCAACTCTGCACTGTACTCACTGTGCGTCATGTCGTGCCACCCAGCACTAAATTGCAGCTGCAAACCCCTGACAAAAAAATCTGGAAAGCTGAAAATATCAAACCCTTTCCCAAGCAGGATTTAGCAGTTATCAGTTTCAAACCAGATGCTGGAAGTTGTCCGTATACAACTCTCAGCTTGGGTAACTCTGATGGTTTAATCGAGGAAATGACCTAAATCACTTACAACGCTACAAAGATGCACTAGCATCATACGACAAAGCAATTGAATTAAAATCTGACTATTATCAAGCTTGGGTGGGTCGAGGTAAATCACTGGCTGAGTTAAACCGTGATGAAGAAGCACTCGCCTCCCAGAACAAAGCAGTTCAAATTAAGCCTAATTACTCTCTAGGTTGGAATGTTAGAGGCATAACGCTAACTAAATTGAAACGGTACGAAGAAGCTATTGAATCTTTTGACAAAGCGATTCAACTGAACAATGAATGGAATCCTACAAGCCCTGCTGAAGTTTGGAATAACCGAGGTGATGCCCTAATTGACTTGCAACGATACTCAGATGCGATCGCATCTTATGATAAAGCGATCACTATCAAACCTAATGATTGGATAGCTTGGAATAATCGAGGCACTTCCCTAAGTGATTTAAAAAGGTACGAGGATGCAATTGCATCTCACGATAAAGCAATTGCTATAAAACCTGACTACTCTGCAGCTTGGAATAACCGAGGTGGTCCACTAATTGAGTTGAAACGTTACGATGATGCCCTTGCCTCCTTTGATCGTGCTATCCAAGTAAATAGTGAATGGGGCGACAAATCTAGCCCTGCTGAAACTTGGGAGAACCGAGGTTATGTACTGGAGCTGTTGAAACGGTACGATGAAGCGCTTAAATCTTATAATAAAGCCCTTCAAATCAAACCTGACTTACAAACAGTAATCAATAAACGCCAGCGGTTACTGAATCAATTGGGGCGCTAAAAATAGAAGCTATAGCTATTTATCCTGGGGCATAATTGTAGGAATGATTTGATTTTTGTTCTTGCGATAGACGAGAAAATCACTATCAAAAGTTAACAAAATACTATCAGCATACTGTTCAGCCATCCGCACTAAACAAGCATCAGCTAAAGAAATCGGCACAGACTGGTAAGTTCTAAGCAATTCCCCAATAATGCCAGTTTCTTCATCTAAGCGAAAAGGTATCTGTATCACTCCACTATCTACTAAACCGATAACCGCTTCTTGACCACCATAAACATTTCGCAGCAAAAAACAAGCTTCTGAAATCACTGCTTCACAAGTTAATAAAGGCGGCTCAATGGTCGCCCACTGCGCTGTTACCCAGTTATGAAACTGATCCTGGCGCTTGAGGAAAGCTACTAATGGACCTGTATCTAGTAGAACCCGCCGCCTCATTACTCCCCATATCCATCCATGTACTTTTTGTTAGTAGAAAGGTCTGATGGTCCTCCTTCCAAACAGCCAGCCCACTTCTGAGCAAGGGTTAAAGCAGACACCCGTGACTGTTGTTCTTGATTATAAAATTCTCTTTTGAGAGTTTTCGTTTGCAAAAACTCCACAAAATCAAGCGCCTCCTGTTGCTTTTCGGGGGGCAAAGTTCTTAGCTTTTCTACAATTATCTGTTCAATACTCATTTCACACTGTATGTTATTTGCTAGCATCTGATCCAGCTTTGAGATCCTCAGCTGCTAACTGGTCTTCAAAGCTGACAAATGTCGAACCAGGAGCAAGAGTGGGGACAGTTGAACCATTCGAGCCTTGCTCAACACTAGTACCATTTCTCAGAGCCTCAAGCATACGGCGCAGGGAGTCGTAGCCGTCAGCACCAGGTTTAAGCGTCACCAGCAGATTGCAATTATTGCGGTCAAGTTTGGTGTTGGCACATATTGCGGATTGATTGGGTGTTTTGGGGTCAGAGCGATGACTTAATCCTATTAAACCATCTTGGCGAAAGCCTTCCAAGCGTTGGGCGATGGTATCGCACCGCTTCTGAGTATTCCAGCCATCACCAAAGCTGTTGACCATCTTCAGCCAAGGCTTCGTCCCCTGATCATTACGATACATTACCATCCACACCTCGCCGCCGTTTTATGTGTCGGGTTGCAAGGCGCAAGAAAAGCGGTCTTTTGAGCCGAAGCCGAATATACCTGGAGTCCAGCCAGTAGCAACACCGTACGCCAATACTAAACCAGCGACACCTGCTGCTGCACCAATGATGCCTACAGTGAAATTACTTATATCAAATATATGCCTTTTTTCAGACATCGACTCTGCTCTCAAATCCACACAATGTCGTGATATTTTTAACTTAACTTATATGTATAAATATTTACACTAGAATTTGTGAAAATATTGCACTCCCTCAAACAATTGCATCTGACACAGGAGTCAGTAGACGCGCAGGGGCTTTTTGGTTCAAATCGAGATTGGGCGAGCCTCCTTTGCGTCTTTGCCGTTCAAAAGTCAAGAGTAACTCTGGACTGCCTGCAAAAACAATTTTTTAACTACTAGAAACAAAGCAATTGCATCTATCTTAGGATATAAATTAATATTTTTATTTTAGGTATAAGATTCTCAAGATAAGGAAAATACCAAGATTAACCTTGTTATCTAAGTATAATGTGGTATAATCACTAAGACAGACTTTATCAATAATCTGCTCTCCAGTAAAGGTTTTCACACATCTTTTGAGCCATATTTTTGCTAAAATGTCAGTATGTCTTTATACTTCTTTTTAAGAAGAAAAAGATTAGGATGATATTAAGAGTTCTATAGTCAAGCATGGTCAGTTGGCGTTGCTTTGTTGCTTATAGCTTTTTAACGACTGTATTTCTATCTGGCTGTGGTGAGTGGGCAAAATCAGCTGGACAAAATAGTAGGCAAGTGATCAAGGAAACTAATGTTGCCCAGTTGATTACAGAAGCAAACGATACTCAAAAGGCAGAAAACTATTTCACTAAAGGGAATAGTTTGTTCAACTTGCATCGCTACGAGGAAGCAATAGCAGCATACGACAAAGCGATATCGGTTAAATCTGAGAGTGCTGAAGCATGGATTAACAGAGGTAATGTATTAACTGCTTTGCAACGGTACCAGGAGGCTTTAGAATCGTACGACGAAGCAATTGCCATCAAAACAGATAAACATGAAGCCTGGTTTAACAAAGGTAATGTCCTAACAAAATTGCAACGCTACCAAGAAGCGATAGTATCTTACGACAAAGCAATTGCCATTAAACCAGACAAGCTTGAAGCTTGGATAAACAAAGGCATAGCCTTAACAAAGTTGCAACGCTATCAGGAAGCTTTAGCATCCTACGATAAGGCGATCGCCATTCAACCAAACAAGCATGAAGCTTACTACAACAAAGCTTGTACCTATGCATTACAGAATAATACAAAATTAGCAGTTGAGAACCTACAAAAGGCGATTCAGCTTTTTCCTGGTAAGTACGACAAGTTAGCAAAAACAGACTCAGATTTTGCCAAAATTCGTAGTCATAAGAAATTTCAGGAATTGATACAATAGTTTCTAACCTTTTAAACTACATTAGGGTGCGTTATGGCAAAGCTAACGCGCCCTAATTCTTGAAAATTTACTTTTTAAAATTGTTAGTGTTACCCTTAGTTCAAGTATAGATTTTAAATATGAAAAAACTGTTAATTACTGGCGCAAGTGGTTTTTTAGGATGGCACCTTTGCCAGATAGCAAAACAAGAATGGGAAGTTTATGGAACCTACTTTTCTCATTATTTGGAAATTCCAGGCATAAAAATGCTGAAAGTTGATTTGACAGATTTTTCAGAACTGAAACAAATATTTGATGCTGTTCAACCAGATGCGGTGATTCATACCGCCGCAATATCCCAACCAAATTTTTGTCAAACTCATCCGGATGAATCACACGCAATCAATGTGACAGCATCCTGCAATATTGCCGGGCTTTGTACGGATTCTTCTATTTCTTGCGCTTTTACATCAACCGACTTGGTTTTTGATGGCTTAAATGCTCCCTATCAAGAAACAGATCCTGTATGTCCTGTTAATATTTATGGTGAGCAAAAAGTCATGGCTGAGGAAGGTATGCTAAAGCGTTATCCCATGACTGCTATCTGCCGTATGCCGTTAATGTTTGGTAAGGAAACACCCACAGCAACAAGCTTTATACAACCATTTATTCAAACTCTTAAAAAGCGAAAAGAATTAAATTTATTTATAGATGAATTTAGGACACCTGTCAGTGGAAAAACTGCAGCAAAAGGGTTGTTATTAGCATTGGAAAAAGTGAACGGACGCATTCACTTAGGAGGGAAAGAAAGAATATCGCGCTATGATTTTGGTCGCTTATTAGTTGAGGTTTTTCAACTTCCCTCCGATGGATTAAAAGCCTGCCGACAAAAAGATGTAAAAATGGCAGCACCTAGACCATCTGATGTTTCTTTAGATAGTTCTAAAGCTTTTTCTTTAGGTTATCATCCTCTATGTTTGCGAGAAGAATTAGAAGATTGCAGAATATTTCGTTAAACCATATCTTGCACATCGCCGCCTAAAGGATTAGAGCCTTGAGCTAGCAACGCGCTCGCATTTGTTGAATACTTACTCTCCCAGTTTCCCAAAAGCCGTATTGCCTTGATTTGGGATGGAGCGAGCTATGATCGTTCGGTTGAATTTCGAGCATACCTAAATTCCGTAAATCAGGGTTTGGATGTTCAGGAGTGGAAAATTACTTGTATTCGCTTTGCCGCAAATGATCCAGAACAAAACCCGGTAGAAGATATTTGGTTGTACGCCAAAAAGTTTGTTAGAGAGTTCTATCATCTGTGTAAATACGAGTGCTGCGGTTAAGAGATTATTTGAACTCATAACTCACCATCAAATCTTCGATTTCCCCAAAATGTTTATGTACGATTGATTTTCACGAATGATTTAGGATTGCTATAGATGTAGCGATACCAAATCCGATCACTCACCCCATTCTAAAGTAATCTCTATATTTGCCGTATTAGAACCCTTTACCAGTAAAGCTGTAAGTTTACCAGATTCAATGCCAATATCTACACCAAACTTTACTCTGGCTCTATCTGGCTTCACCTTGTGTAATGCTTCCGCAATTTCTTTGGTCAACGATTCAATCGCGGTGGTGACTTCCTCAAAAGGTCGCGTTTGAAAATTTATTTTGCGATCGCCTATTTGTGTAGCTTCAACTCTGACACTTGTACCATCAGCAAGTTCTACTGCAATAATTTTGGTTTGGAGTTCCATGTGTGTTTGACTCGATTACTCTGCTTTTATAGCATTCCATCCTTAGTCATAAAAATCATCAAGAATACAAAAAACATACAAGCCGAAGTTCCACTTTGTTACGCAAACGCGAACCTAGGAGATAGCGAAGGTGAAAGAGAGAAGAAAGTAAATAACTCTTATTCTTCAATTTCTCTCATCCTCCTTCTCTTAACCACCTCCGACATTCATTGCTGCTAAAACAGCTTTCTGGGTAACATCTTTGTACACTGTCTCTAAATACTTCATCACCACATCAGCAGCAGTTAAAGAAGTTAAATTTTCCTCTTCTTTTGCTAAGGGAATTGACCCCAACACATCTAAAACTGTTTCGTTTGTTGATGGTACAATGACTACCAAAGAAGACTCCAATGGCTCATTATATTGCCAAAAAGAGTTCATTGTTACAGAAAATTGTTTCTCTGGGGTTGACTCTTGTACCTGAGATGGTTCATCTAGAGACGTTGCATCCAATGTGTTTACATTGCTAGCACTGCGTAACTGACGTAAATCACTAATTATTTGCTCTTTTGTGCGTCCCCGTAATTGAAATAAAACAAATGGGTCTTCACTAAAGCGATCGCCTAACTGATAGTAAATTGCAGCAACATGTTTGCAGGGATTAGCCTTATCAGGACAAGAGCATTTACTGTGAACATCAGACAAGGTAAAAGGAAATAGGGAAAGACCATTACTAGTGAAAACGTCTTCCATATTTTGCGGCATTTCCCCTGCCAATAACTTTGCAGCAAAAATTGACTTTTGCGACATAGTTTCAATCACATAACCCCACTGTTCCTCGCTAAATGGGTCAAGGGACAAGGAAACTTTGTATGGTTCTGGATCCGAACCTTGCACCCTAGCCAAGACTTTTGCGCCTTTAAACTCGATGCTGAGGACATTTCCCTGACGCGCATAGTTTCTCCCACGTTCCAGACGTTTTTTAAAACGATAGGAATCTAACAAATCAAGCCACCGTTGTGACCACCATTCTCGACTCGCTTCAAGGGTGTAACTTGTCATTGTGTTTCCTCATCTGTGACTGCATAAAACCTCACCCCCCTACCCCCCTCTCCGCCAGCAGAGAGGGGGACATTACCTCCCCTGCTTGCTTGCGACAAGTTAGAAGTATTTACTCCCCTCCTCGCTTGCGACAAGTTAGGGCTATTTTCTCCCCTCCTCGCTTGCGGGGAGGGGTAGGGGGTGGGGTTCCTAATCATTCTGCATCCTCATCTATCACTGCACTACGGTCAAGTATTAACAAGTTGCGGAGTTGGTTTGTATCCAGTTCAGTCAACCAATTTTCGCCCGCACCAACAACTTGTTCAGCAAGTTGTTTCTTGCTTTCAATCATGTCGTGAATTTTTTCTTCCAAAGTGCCAGTGCAAACAAATTTATGGACTTGGACATTGCGGGTTTGACCAATCCGAAATACTCTATCTGTTGCTTGATTTTCGACTGCTGGGTTCCACCATCTATCAAAGTGAAAAACGTGATTTGCCCGTGTTAAATTCAGTCCAACACCACCCGCTTTCAGCGACAGAATCATAATTGGTGGTCCTTGGGGATCGTGTTGGAAACGGTCTACCATTTCCTCACGTTGTTTTTTCTGAGTACTGCCATATAAAAACAACGTTTCTCGCCCTATCTGTTTTTCCAGATATGGTTTTAACAGCTTACCCCACTCGGCAAACTGGGTGAAAATTAAAGCGCGATCGCCACCTGCGATCGCTGTCTCCAACATTTCTTGCAACCGTTGCAGTTTTCCAGAATGATGTTGTTCCAATGTGTCTTGCTTCAGATAATGCGATGGGTGGTTGCAAATTTGTTTTAACTTTATCAATAAAGCTAAAATCATTCCCCGGCGTTGTAAACCTTCGGCTTCTTCAATTTCAGCCAGAGACTCTTCCACCACTTTTTGATAAAGTGCTGCTTGATCAGTAGTCAGACCACAAAATACAGTCATTTCTTGCTTTTCTGGCAAGTCTTGAATAATTTCGCGGTCACTTTTCAGGCGGCGCAGAATAAAAGGTTGAACTAATGAACGCAACTGATTTAACGAAGCTGCATCACCATACTTTTCAATTGGTATGGCAAACCGTCGCTGGAAAAATTGCCTATTTCCCAAATACCCTGGATTAAGAAAATCCAAAATAGACCAGAGTTCTTGGAGTCTATTTTCTACTGGTGTTCCTGTCAAAGCAATGCGAAATGTAGATTCTATTTGCCGTACTGCCTGTGACTGCTTTGCCTCCGGATTTTTCACATTTTGCGCTTCATCTAACACAATAACTTGCCAAGAAACGCCCTGCAATGACTTGACATCACGCTGAACTAGGGAGTAACTCGTGATGACTATATCATGCTTATTTGCTGCTTCCAAAAATGCCTTACCTTTGGCCCGTTTGTCCCCGTGATATTGGAAAACTTTCAGTGTTGGAGCAAATTTTTTGACTTCCCGTTCCCAGTTTCCTAACACTGAAGTTGGGCAAACAAGCAAAGTTGGTTTTTCCAGTGTTTCCTGTTCTTTTAGGTGTAGAAGGAAGGCGATGAATTGAATCGTTTTTCCCAATCCCATGTCGTCCGCGAGACAAGCGCCCAAGCCCCAACGTTCCAAAAAGGCAAGCCACGCCACCCCACGTTCTTGATAAGGTCGTAACTGTCCTTGGAAACTGGCCGGTGTAGGCAGAGGTTCGACTGCTTTGTTGTTCGTCAATGTCGTGACTAACTCTTGCAATGCCCCAGACGCCTCAAAGCTGACCACGGGTAATTTTTCAATCGTCTGGGTATCCCCTGTACTGATGCGTAAAGCATCTTCCAAAGAAAGCGCCATTTGGTCTTTGCGAGAAGCAAAAAATGCTTGCGCTGTCTTGATGTCTTGAGGTCGCAATTCCACCCACTCGTTGTTAATTTCTACTAATGGGCTATTCAACGCCACCAGCTTGTCAAATTCTGCTTTGGAAAGAGTCTGCCCACCAATTGCTAATTCCCACTTGAAATTCAACAGACTCTGCAAACCCAAGCGTTCTAGCTTTTTCTTCTGCGTTTGCGCTGTGACTTTTAAACCCAAACGGTTCGCCCATCCTTCACGGTTCGACAAACTGGCAGGCAAAACGACGCCTAAACCGCTATCTTCAAACCGCCACGCCACAGACTTGATAAACTCGTAAGCTTGAACTGGGTTGAGACGGCAAGATTCAGGATATTGGGTTTCTAAGCTGAGTTGAATTGGTGGATACAATCGCGAAGCCAATCCCAAACCCCGCAAAAATGTCTCTTGCGGTTGTTCAATTGTGCGATTTTGATAAACCAATTTTTCCAGAGGATGCTTCCAAATCGTTGTCGCATTTACTAGAAAATTTGGGTCATCAGCTGCTTGGAGGAAATAAGCCAAAGTCCAATCTGTCTCGCCTGACTCCGGGGAACGCAGCACAAAACAGGTACGAAACTGGTTTTTCGCCCCCATTTGGTATTGCAAGGGCATAGTCCAAGCTTTCAGCGCCGCCTCCAGTCGTTCCACCCCAAACGGATCGCTGCTGACTGTGTTTGACGCAGCCGTCAAAGAATGTAACCACTCTCGCACCGCAGACGGTAAAGACGCCATTACTCTAGGTTCTACCAAAGTTTGGGAACCCACCATCACTCGTACTTGGGCATCTATCGTACTGTGAAGAAATCCCAGCAGCAATTCTTGCGGTTCGGGCGGGAGGTTTATATGAGGGTATGAGGAGGATATTGCTTCCTGATCTCCCTCATCTGCCCCACCTCGCCCACCTCCTTGGTAAGTCCGACAAGCCAGTGGCATCAATTGGGAAAATTTTTCCAGGCGAGTTCCGTCTTGGGCGCTGTCTAGAAGTGCTTGCCATTTGGCGACGACGGAATTATCTAGTTGTCGTTGAATGACAGGCAAAAACTTACTACGGGAAATTAAATCTAAACTCCAGCGGGCAACCTGCACCCAAAAGCGTAAATCTCCCCCCAAAAAGCTATTTTCCCCGTTGGGAACATTGAGTGGTAGAGAAGTGAGAAATTTTATTGCCTCTTGAGGGTTGAGACAAAAACCTTCAATCAGCCACGGTTGCAAGTACTGTGCAGTTTCTTCTTCTAAACCTAATGCGGCAGAATGTGCTGGGAATATTGATGCTGCTTCCTCATAAGTATTCTCTAAAATATGAGTTGGTAAGGCAATGATTTGCGAGTGCGTTGGCAAACTTACTTCACCAGCACTGGGAGTTTTGCGTGTTTTGCGATTTCGTAGAGAAGTTGTCTGCAACGTCTCTACATCTTGTTTTTGCAGGCTTCTAGCGATTGAAATATTACGCGAACCCAGCCATTCAACTAATTCTAATGGTGTCATCGCCAATGGATGTGGCAGTATATGTGATGCACCCTTACTAGAATTTGTCCCAAGAGTTCGCCAAGTCTCCCCCCAAATAAATAAACAATTACCCTGATTTTGTGTTAACCAACTACCATGTAAAATTGCCATTTGACAACAACTTAGATTTTCGCTTTTTTAAGGTCTAGAATTCTTTTTTTGCGTTGCTGAACCGCGAGTATAAATTTTGTGTTGCGTAAAGACGAGCCAGGGCTGCAGGAGGAGCCAGCACTGCAGGCGGGTTTCCCGCCGTAGGTGACTGGCGTTGGTTTCCAACTGTCACGGCGACTGGTGAGTCCAGTCCTCTTGGCGCAGCCTGCCCGCAGGGCTTAGGCGGGTCTCCCGCCGTAAGGAACTGGCGTTGGCGCAGCCTCTCCGGAGGAGATACCCGAAGGGCGTCGCAAAGATTGTATTTTTTAGATTTTTGCAGTGGTTTGTTTCATACCTAAATTTAGCAACGCTTTTCTTTTAATATCGCAAATTACTTGTTTTGGTAGATTTTGTATTCTTTAAAATTATTTATAGATATTTATAGACAAGTCTTTCATATAGATAACATTTAGAAAAAACTGAATAAATATTAGTAAAGCTGATTAAGTGCAATACACTAGCCAAAAAATCTTGGATTTTTGTTGTAGAGACGCGAAACTTGCTCGCTCGTCAGGAGACGCTGTTTGGACGTCTTCTCATTAGAGTAGAGCTTTGCAAACGTGTCTTTACATACCAGGTTAGTGTAGGCATATTTGCAACGCTGGTTTCATTGTACAACCTAGACTGCGTAGGCAAAGAATTAAGGAATTCCTAGGCATTGGCGATGTTTTTGAGAAACAATGTAGGGGTATGAGGAATAAGCCTACCGCGCCCGGTACGCCTGTAGGAAAATAAATTTTCCTGCTTCCCCTTACTCGCTTGCCCTCTTATACCTGCCTCAAGAGGCTAGATTTAGGTGCGTAAGTTATAGTTGTTTATCTTTGTATGGAACTGACGTCAGCCATAGAGCATAAATGTTAGGATTGCCACAGAGAGAGAATAGCGTGCATAGAAGGAAAAAAAACTGAATGGGAGAATTTGAGAAGTCAATATCCTTTGACGGACGGGATATTCGACTGAAAGTTGGTCATCTAGCTCCCCAGGCTGGTGGCTCAGTGTTGATAGAATCTGGGGACACAGCAGTTTTAGTGACGGCTACGCGTTCAGAAGCCAGAGAAGGCATTGATTTTCTTCCCTTAACAGTAGATTACGAAGAAAGACTGTATGCGGCAGGTAGAATTCCCGGAGGGATCATGCGGCGGGAAGGTCGTCCGCCAGAAAGAGCAATTCTTACCAGCCGTCTCATTGACCGTCCCCTCCGTCCTTTGTTCCCGTCGTGGTTGCGAGATGACCTGCAAGTCATTGCCTTGACGTTGTCAATGGATGAACTGGTACCACCTGATGTGCTAGCAGTGACTGGTGCTTCGATCGCCACTTTGATCGCTAAGATACCATTTAATGGACCAATGGCGGCAGTGCGTGTGGGTCTTGTGGGAGATGATTTTATCATTAACCCTACCTATGCAGAAATTGAAGCAGGAGACCTGGATCTGATAGTTGCTGGATCACCAGAAGGTGTGATCATGGTGGAAGCAGGTGCCAATCAACTGTCAGAAAGAGACATTATCGAAGCGATTGATTTTGGCTACGAAGCTGTACAGGACTTAATTAAGGCGCAGCAAGATTTGCTCGTAGAAATGGGTCTGGAAATTGTCGTGCAGGAGCCACCAGAGGTAGACCCGACGCTGGAAAATTATATACGCGATCGCGCTGCCGAGGGAATTAAGAAAATTCTGTCGCAATTTGATCTGGACAAAACAGCACGAGATACAGCTTTAGATGCCATAAAGGAGTCAATTCAAACAGCGATCGCCGAACTTCCAGAAGAAGACACCGTTCGCGTTGCCGCATCTGCAAACAGTAAGGCTGTTGGTAATACCTTCAAAGAACTTACCAAAAAGTTCATGCGCCGTCAAATCATCGAAGATAACGTTCGCGTTGACGGTCGCAAGCTTGATGAAGTACGTCCCGTATCTTCTCAAGTCAGCGTCGTGCCTAAGCGAGTCCACGGCAGTGGTTTATTTAACCGGGGACTGACTCAGGTGCTAACCGCTTGTACTCTGGGCACACCGGGAGATGCCCAAACATTAAATGATGACTTGCAACAGGATCAACACAAGCGCTACATGCACCATTACAACTTCCCACCGTTCTCCGTCGGGGAAACCAAACCCTTACGTGCGCCAGGACGACGGGAAATCGGTCACGGGGCGCTTGCAGAAAGAGCTTTATTACCTGTGCTACCCTCAAGAGAACAGTTTCCCTACGTTATTCGGGTGGTATCAGAAGTTCTTTCTTCCAATGGTTCTACCTCAATGGGTTCGGTGTGCGCTTCCACGCTAGCGTTGATGGATGCAGGCGTACCCATTTCCAAACCTGTCAGCGGTGCCGCAATGGGTTTGATTAAGGAAGGCGACGAAGTCCGAGTCCTAACTGACATTCAGGGGATTGAAGACTTTTTGGGTGACATGGACTTCAAAGTCGCCGGGACGGATAAAGGGATTACCGCCCTGCAAATGGATATGAAAATTCCAGGTTTGCCTTTGGATATTATCTCCCAAGCCGTCCACCAAGCTAAAGAAGCACGGTTGCACATTCTGGAGAAAATGCTCCAGACAATTGCTCAACCGCGTGAGGAAATGTCACCTTATGCCCCACGTCTGTTAACCATTAAGATTGATTCAGACATGATTGGTCTGGTCATTGGACCAGGTGGTAAGACGATTAAGGGCATCACTGAGGAAACAGGTGCAAAAATTGACATCGAAGACGATGGAACGGTGACGATTTCTGCCGTGGATGAAAGCAAGGCGAAAAAAGCGCGTAACATCATCCAAGGCATGACACGAAAGCTCAACGAAGGTGATGTCTACGTAGGTCGGGTGACGCGAATCATACCGATTGGTGCGTTTGTGGAATTTTTACCTGGCAAAGAAGGGATGATCCACATTTCGCAACTTGCTGACTATCGTGTTGGCAAAGTTGAGGATGAAGTCGCAGTCGGTGATGAAGTGATTGTCAAAGTCCGCGAAATTGACAACAAAGGCAGGATTAATCTCACCCGCCTAGGTATTCATCCAGAACAGGCGGCTGCAGCGCGAGAAGCTGCGGCTGTGAATCGGTAATATCTAAATCAGGATTTAGATTTACCGATTGTGGATGAATCGCAAATCTAAAATCTAGATAGCCGCACGAGTGAACTTGCGGCTAAATTGCAAATCCAAAATCTAGACAGCCGCACGAGTGAACTTGCGGCTACATGGATCAAGCCCGCTTGCGCGGGCTTTAGAATTTCTCATATATCTTAGCCGTAGGAGTGTCAAGCGAACACCCAAATACTCCCATTGGTCTATTTGAGGTATTTTGAGGAAATGTAAAGCTATAAAAAGTTAGCTTTCATTTTAAACTTGACACACAGCATTGTGAGTGCTAAACGTTTACCAGAAACTACCGCCCATGTGAGGATTACCCGTCAATCCTGGCAACAGGGCTTTCTTGAAGGTGAAGTCAGAGCAGGTGACTTTGAATGGCAGTTCCAATGGCATTTCCGCCAGGGAGAACTGTCTGTCAAGCCTTCTCAAGGGCGAGCTTTAATCAAAGAACCTCTCGGTCGCTTTTTAGAGCAACGAGACTACCAGCTTGAACCGGGAGGAGACTACGCTTTTACTATTCGGGCACAACTGTAAGAAATAAGATAGAAGACACAACAGAGAAGACAGAATGGTTGCTTGAGTCTTCTTTCTTCACTTTTCCCTGTTGTTTCTTCACTCTTGATTCCTAACTACTGATTCAGTTAAACGATTGAGGTATCTTTCAATTAACAGGATAGCTACAATGTCATCTATTGGTCGTGGTGGTTGCCGAAAGCCCTGTGGTATCAGCTTGGCCAATCCTTTAGGAGGATACATTTGCCAGTAGCGATCGCGTGCCTCTAAGCTAGTGTAGCGCTCATCCACTAAAATAACGTTCAGCGGATCTGTTAATTGATCATACAATTGCTGTTTCCAGCGTTTTGCCGTGGTTTGGTCACCCATCACCAGTAAGGAAATGGGAAATTTTTGACGCAGCGACACAATAGCGGCGATCGCCTCACTTGCCGATACGACTTGGTGATGGTACAATTGTCTATCCAGTCCCATCACAGCTAAACCACACTTATCACGACCTGGGTCGAAACCCAAGATAGCTGGTTGAGTTGGCAAGAATTCACGCAAAGTCATAATAAAAAGTTAAAAGTCAAAAGTCAAAAGTCAATAGCTTTTGGACTATAAACGTTTGACTAGAAATTATTAAAAATTAACAATTAGCAACATAGCTCAATAACATTGGTACTTAAGCATTTTTCATTTATCCTTAGTTTTTTAAGTGCTAAAAATAATCTGTCCGTTTTGGATTGCCACTAGTTTAACTTTCAATGGTCCGGCTGTATATGTGTCCTCTGCGGCAATAGCCTTGATATCTATTGGCTGGTTGTACCGTCTCAACTGGGCGATAAAGCGAATGAAAGTCCCATCAATTTGAATACTTTCTAAAATCCCAGCGTTACGGGCACGAAATTGCGAAGCAGAAATGAGCTGTTCCAGCCGTTGCCGTAGTTGATAGGATGTCATGGTGTTGGGATCTGCGCTCGTGGTTGCTATAACCTCACCTCCGGTAAAAACGACTTGATTGCGCGCTGCATCAGCAAAAAATCCAATCTGCTTCTCTCCTTTAACATAATTGCCTGCAGAAAAAATTCGCACTACGTATTCTCGACCATCATCAATCTGCTTGCTCAATTGCTCTACCTGCTCTTGTGTCACTTGGAGCAGCTGCGAATTTGTCGGATTGGTTCCAGGCTGAGTTAATTCGATGCTAGCGTTTCGGTTAGCTTCTTGTAAAAGTTGAATGATTGCCTGACGTGCTGCAACAGGCTGCGAGACACGAACAACGCCTCCGGCAAGAACTTGACCACGAAATAGTGCTAGTTTCCCTAAACGCAGGTCACGGTAAGACTGGTAGTATTTTTCCAGCCTTGCCACTTCCTGTTCCAGAGAGTATTGTTGTGTTTCCAATTCTTGCAGGCGAGATTCCCGTTGAGTAATCACTTGCTCTCGGGCTACAATTTCTGCATTGCGTTTTTGAATGAGTTGATCCAGTGCGGTGATTTTTTTATCACGTTCTTCAATCGCTTGCTGTCGGTTGGCTAGCTCGCGATCGCGTTTCGCAATCGCTGTTTTGGCTTGCTCAATTGCTTTTTTCGCTTCAGCATAAAGTCGTTGGCGTTCTACTTTTCTTTGTTCTATTTCCACCAACAGCTTTTTTTTCTCGTCAGCAACGCTTTGAAGTTCCCCTATGGCTTGTTTATAGCGACTGACTGCTTGATTAAGCTGGTTTTGTGTGCCTTGAAGTTGAGCTTGAGTCTGAGCTTGTTGGCTTATGGTACGGTTCAGTTGAGCTTGTGTTGCCTGTTGTTTGGCGTTTGCTTCCTGCAAGGACTGATTCGTCTGCTGCAAGCGTTCTTCTTGAGCCTTTTGTTCTTTTCGAGCTTGCTCTAGCTCTCCTTTAGTGTCTTCTAGCTGTTTTGCTGTTGTGTTCAGTTGTTCGCGCCTGCGCCTGAGGTCTTTTTGAATATCCTCTAGCTCGAACACTCCTGTGCGCAAACCATCGTCAATAGCAAATAAAATTGCTAGGGTAGATGCCGAGATCAAAGTTCCTGTCAAAATCGTTACCAGTACTGCGGTGTTTTTAGGACGCAGCTTGAACAGTGAGAGCCGCGCTTTGCCAACTCTTGTACCAATGCGATCGCCTACGGTGGCAATCACGCCTCCCACAATTAAAATTGCCAAAATTAGGATGTACCCGGTGGTCATCTTCAGCTACCGACGAAATCCTTCCAGATACAGCCTACTACTTCCAGTCATTATCTGTGGGAAATTGGGAAAAAGGCAACCATTGAGTTCACTCAATTTTCACCTATCCTTATTCCAATCCAAGAAAGGTCTGAGTTTTGAGCCCTAAGTTTTGAGTTCTTTTTTCTGACTTTTTTATCTTACTCATAACTCAGGACTCCCAACTCAAAACTTTTTTAGGTGAATTGCCGACTTAAGGTAACAGGCTTATGAACAGTAATCTTTTTCTTGTGTATGGAAATCATCTTTTTCTCGCGCAAGTCACCTAGTAGCCTAGTGACGGTAACGCGGGTTGAACCAATGGCTTCAGCGATCGCTTGATGAGATAGCTTCAGATCAACTGTGATTCCATCTGCACAAGGAACGCCAAAATCACGACAAAGAATTAACAAAAAACTCACCAACCTAGAACCCATATCTCTGTGAGCGAGTGTTTCTATCATCATTTCTGTCTGTAAAATCCGCGAAGATAGTCCTCGCAGCATTAACATTGACAATTCTGGGTTTTCCTTGAGCGCTTGTTCCACCTGTTCAATTGGTGCTGACAGCAATTCTACAGATGTAAAAGCAACCGCATGGTAAAACCTATCTGACTTGTTTCCTGTCAGCAAGGATAAGACGCCGAAAACACTATTTTCCCGCAGCAGTGCTACGGTTATTTCTTCTCCTGCTTCATACACCCTGGAGAGTTTTACGGCACCTTTTAATAGAAAATACACTCGTTCGGCAGGATCGCCGGGGAAAAAGATGGTTTTATTACGTTCAAATGTTTCCACAACCGGCGGAAACGCTCCGGTTGCCATCTGACGAAAAACATTTGCTAGGGCTTTATCTTGTGTCACTATCATCTCCCTTCCCCTACCCAATGCCGGAAAAACTAAAACCGATTCCCTAAGAATACACCTGAAAAATCAATCACACATTGTCAACGTTTTTGTACTTTCCTATACTTATCATCTTTGCCTTACAGTTATTTGTTCATCATAATACATAATTTTTAGTCTTTAGATCTAGTCCTTTTTAATAGTTAATTACAAAACTTCTTTTCAAAAGTTTTATGAAGTAAAAAAAATAGACATAGTAATTCTATTGAAGGTATGAAAAGGTTCTTGAGAGTAGTATCTGGCAGATAGGGAGAAAAATCCTATTGACTACCTAATACCTACTATCTACTACCTACTTTCAACCAGCTACTGCAAGACGAGACAATCATTAATAACCGCTATATGTTGACCATGTCTTAAAAAATAAGTGTGAATTGTGTTGTATCAAAAGTTTACTGAAAAATCATGTTTGCAAATAGTACCCAAAACAAAGAGAAATTGGTGTCAGATTCTAGTATGCTCAAGCATGAATGTTCACATTAAGAATTTCTATGCTGGATCTCACCGGAAAAAATGCCTTAGTAACGGGAATCGCAAACAACCGCTCGATCGCCTGGGGGATAGCCCAACAACTACACAAAGCAGGAGCTAACCTAGGCATTACATATTTGCCAGATGAGAAAGGCAAAATGGAGAAAAAAGTCGCAGAACTGGTAGAACCGCTAAACCCTAGTTTGTTTCTTCCTTGTAATGTCCAGAACGACGAGGAGATTAAATCTACCTTCGATACGATTAGCGCTAAATGGGGATCTTTAGATATTCTTATCCATTGCCTTGCCTATGCCAACAAAGATGATCTAAGTGGAGATTTTAGCCAAACCTCCCGTTCTGGCTTCAATCTAGCTTTAGAGGTTAGTACCTACTCCCTAGTGCAACTCGCCGGATATGCTAAACCTTTGATGACACAGGGAGGAAGTATCGTCACTCTCACCTACCTAGGAGGTGTACGGGCAATTCCCAACTATAATGTGATGGGAGTTGCCAAAGCAGGGTTGGAAGCGAGTGTGCGATACCTGGCAGCTGAGATGGGTCCTGTAAATATCAGAGTGAATGCCATCTCTGCCGGTCCGATTCGGACTTTAGCCTCTAGTGCTGTAGGAGGCATTTTGGATATGATTCATCATGTGGAGCAGATTGCTCCTCTAAGACGCACCGTCACTCAGCAAGAAGTGGGCAATGCGGCGACTTTCCTATGTAGTGACCTGGCAAGTGGAATCACAGGGCAAGTCCTGTACGTGGATGCAGGATATGAAATCATGGGAATGTAAAGTTAGTATTGCTATTTGTTAACTGATAATCACTATTTGTCTATTTACCATTAGCGATTAGGTGTTAGCAAATGGCTCTGACCCATTACTCTATAGTAAGCATAAGCTAGGTTCTGTATGCAAATAAGCGATGCCTCGGCTAAGGACTCCGTCCTACGCCAAATTCTCCCCTCACACAACGAAGCGCCTCCCAATGGCGCTCGTATTGCCGAAATTAGCCGCACGACAAGCGAAACAGATGTGTATGTCAGAGTTAACCTCGATGGTACAGGTGTTTGCAATGCAGCAACCGGCATTTTCTTTTTAGATCATATGCTGCATCAAATCAGCTCCCACGGATTATTTGATTTGGAGATCAAGGCGACGGGGGATTTGCACATTGATGACCACCATACCAACGAAGATGTAGGTATTACCTTGGGTCAAGCTATTAGCAAGGCACTTGGCGATAAGAAAGGTATTGTCCGCTTTGGTCATTTCTTTGCACCTCTTGATGAAGCACTCATTCAGGTGGCGTTGGATTTTTCTGGACGTCCCCACCTGAGCTACGGCTTGCAAATTCCCACTCAGCGGGTGGGAACTTATGACACCCAGCTAGTACGCGAATTCTTTGTCGCTTTAGTGAACCACAGCCAAATGACACTGCACATTCGCCAATTGGATGGCATGAATTCCCATCACATTATTGAAGCAACGTTTAAGGCATTTGCCAGAGCAATGCGGATGGCAGTAGAAATCGATAAGCGTCGTGCAGGTATGATTCCTAGTTCTAAGGGAATGCTGTGAACAAGCAGGGGAAGCAGGGGGAGATGAGGGAGCACATCCTCCTCATCCCGCTCATCCTCCACAAAGAGGACATTAGTCAATAAGGTGTTATTATTGTCAGTCAACTGGGTAATTTATCATTACATCGTATTTTTGCTGTAGCCCTAAGCACAACATGATGTCTGTTGCAGACGCCCCCGACTCTCAAATAAATACCACAGGCATTCCGCCTGTTGTCCTAACTTCTGAGTTGCGAAAAGTCTATCGTACTGGCTTTTTTTTGAATCAAAAAGTCGTATCCCTCAAAAGCTGTTCTTTGAAAGTTTATAAGGGAGAAACTTTTGGGTTACTCGGACCGAATGGTGCTGGAAAAACGACGCTGTTGAAATTGTTGCTGGGGATTATTCGCCCAACATCAGGACGGGGATTGCTTTTGGGCAGACCATTGGGCGATCGCACTGTTAAAGAACGTATCGGCTACCTCAGCGAAAATCCTTGTTTGTATGACTACCTCACTGCTTGGGAATTTTTACAGCTGGCAGCTGGACTGTTTCAAATTCCTAAAAAAGTGCAACGTCAACGCATTCCTCAACTGTTGGAATTGGTGGGGTTATCCCAAGCAGACGCCCGCAAAAAGCTGCTTCGTCGCTATTCTAAAGGAATGCTACAGCGTGTTGGTATGGCACAGGCACTCATCAATGACCCAGAACTAGTGTTTCTTGATGAACCTATGTCCGGTCTTGACCCTGTGGGGCGTTACCAAATGCGCGAAATTATCGTGACGCTTAAAGCTTCAGGTAAGACGGTTTTTTTTAACAGCCATATTCTTAGTGAAGTTGAGCAACTTTGCGATCGCATCGCTATCCTTGCTCAAGGAGAATTAATTTCCTCTGGTTTCCTTGATGAACTATTAGGAACAAGTAACGTATATCATGTCAAAGGTCAAGGTGGTGATTGGGAAATTCTCAAAAAATGGGTTCCTAATCTAGAGTATCAGCCTAATGGTTCTTGGCTAGGTGAAGTGCAAGGCGATGCTTATGATTTTCTTGCCAGTCTTCGCTTGATGGGAGGGCAACTTATTGCCATGAATTTGTCTCGTCCTTCTTTGGAGGAGTTTTTTGTCCAACAAATCCAAAGACATAACAACTCTCAAAGGATAGTTTGACGGGGATTCTGCTAACCTTTTTTCCTCACCGTCCTCAGTCAGATACTCTTTGCATAACTATTAGACACAACGAATAACGTATACATAAATGGGCAATTCAAAGCTTTATCTGTTTTTACTAATATTTTGATTGTGGTTTGATGCTGTTTATATGCCACTCGAGGTGACTGAAAAATCCTAATTTTCTTATACGTAATATTTGCTAAGGAAGAATATTTTTGTTTATACTACTAGGGGAGTGCAAAATAAATCATATAAACTGTAATGAGAACCACAATATTTTAAAGAGTAGGTAGAATCAAGATTCAACTTTAAATGAACTTTACTAAAAGTTCAAAGACAATAAACAATTATGCTCCTGAAAAAGAAGATTCTTTAAGAAGAGATGATTGTGAGGAACTTGAATAGGTAAGAAGAGTCAAGCTAAAAAAGTTTAGAAAGTACTTTACTAAATAGTAGTCTCAGGTAAATATGGATAATGCAAGGTTAAAATTTATCAGTAAACCATTCGGGGGTGTGGTACTGTTAACTGTTGTTCATATCGCGTTTCCGTGTGTTAGCTTAGCTCAGAATCAAGTCAAACAACCAACGACACAGATAAAAACAAGTCCTCAAAGACAAGCCGTACCAACAACGACGCAAAGAAAAACAACTTCTCAAAGCCAAGCCATACCAGCAACAACAAATACACAAAGACAAGCGGCACCATCAAGAGCTGTACCAGCAGCAACGGGGATAGTAGATACTAACTATACATTAGGCGGCGGCGATCGCATCAGAATCAGCGTATTTGAGGTTCCAGAGTATTCAGGCGAGTACCAAATTCCGCCGGGTGGAGGGATAAACCTACCTCTGATTGGCACCGTGTCCCTGTTAGGGCTAACAACAGAACAATCAGCTGAGATAATAGCTCAAAGATACTCTCGTTTTCTTAAGCGTCCTATTATATCAGTCAATCTTATATCATCCCGTCCGATTAATATTGTTGTTGCTGGAGAGGTGACGCGTCAAGGAGCGTATAGTCTCAGCTTACAAGGAGGTGCAGGTGACAATCCTGGTGTGCAGTACCCCACTGTACTATCAGCACTTACGGCAGCTCAGGGAATCACGCAAGCGGCAGATGAGACAAGAGTGCAGTTAAGGCGCAAGCTAGGACGAGGACCAGAGCAAGTTATTACTGTCAATGTTAAAGAAATTAGACAAACAGGCAGAATCCCCCAGGATCTTACCTTGCGGGATGGAGATACCATCTTTGTACCAACAGCAACCACTATAGACTTGGCAGATGCACGAAATGCATCCGCATCAAGTTTTGCCGCAAACCCCACCACACCCCGTACAGTAGCAGTCACTGGTGAAGTTCTTCGTCCTGGAACCTATCTGATCACTCAAGGTGCCGCAGAAGGGTCAGGCGGCACAAACGGTACGCCTGCCATCACCGGTCTGCCAACTTTAACACGGGCATTGCAGTTAGCTGGGGGAATCACGTCACAAGCTGATATCCGCAATGTCGTGGTACGCCGATCCACAAGAACCGGTACAGAACAAAATATAAAGGTTGACCTGTGGAAACTTGTGGAAAGTGGCGACATAAATCAAGACCTGATTGTGCAGGACGGAGATACAGTTTATTTTCCGACTGCAACCGAAATCAACCGAGCAGAAGCGACTCAATTAGCGACAACAACTTTATCCCCCTCACGCATTCAAGTAAACGTCGTCGGCGAAGTCAAAAGACCAGGACCAATAGACATTCAGCCGAATAGCTCCTTGAACCAAGCAATACTTGCTGCTGGTGGATTTAACGATGCGAGAGCTACCAGGGCTAAGGTAGATTTGGTTCGGCTTAATCCTGATGGATCTGTTACCAAACGTCTCGTAAAAGTGGATTTAACAGCAGGAATTAACGAGCAAACCAATCCCATACTTCGCAATAATGATGTTGTGTTAATCAGCCGGAATGGTCTAGCTAAGACTTCTGATACCATCAACAGTGTAGGAGGACCTCTAGGTACTATCTTGAGTATTATCAGATTTTTCGGAATCGGCTTTTAAGCGTCAACACAATCTGGGGACGCTTGTCAACCCCTTTGCATCCCCAAACTTCCACGAAACTGCACTGCGACCAATAAAGTCATGAGTTATGCGCTACTAATAACAAATGACTCGTGACAAATGACTAATATGCAGTTTCAGCTTGGCAAAAATCAGCGTAAGGCATCGTTGGTACAAAAATTACTATGTGCTTTGACGCTTACTTTGGGATGGGGCGTGGGAATGCCCTCTACTTTGGCAGCCCAAACAGTCACCATCCGCCTAGGTCCATTTCAGCAATCGGTAGCGATCGCAGATTTAGAAAACTTTGCCAAAACTGGGAGACTACCATCCGGGCTGGAAGTTTTGTCATCAATGCTTACGCCTGAAGTGCGAGGATTTCTGACGAAACGTTTGGAAGTCAATCCTGCTTTTGCGGATAAATTTGTTGACGGTCTGATGCGATCGCCAGGAGGTAGAGAGTTTATATCATCCATAGGTGGAGTCATACCAGGCAGTACATCAGAAAGTATCAAGGCAACCCTGAATTTCGCACTACGCCAGGCAAACGGTTTTAACGCACTCAGCTTCTTGCGAGCTTACCCAGGAGAGAATATTACCGTAGATGCCACGAAAGCGATTGGTTTGGCTGTTGATTTTAACCCAAATAACTTACAAAGTCAAGCTTTTGGTCTGTTATTAGAACGAGACTTGTCTGCTGAAAGTAGCATACCTTTTAAAGCAGCATTCAATCCAGCAGCGCTGGGTCCTGAAGCAGTACAGCAGCAGACAATCATCTTGAATGACCGACAGCGTAACCGTACGATTCCTGTAGACATTTATTCGAGTCAGGGAAACGCTGAAAACCCACTCGTTGTCCTTTCCCACGGCTTTGGGGGAAACCGAAGATTTTTGAGCTATTTAGCGCGTCATTTAGCTTCTTATGGCTTGACTGTTGCTGCTGTTGAACATCCTGGTAGCAACGCCAACGCTGTCAGTAGAGCCTCAGATACACAGAATTTGGGACAGCTGCTAAGAGCAACTGAATTTATTGATCGACCAAAAGATGTCAGCTTTACTCTAAATGAACTGGCAAAACTCAATACTCAACCTGGGCAACTTCAAGGAAAGTTAAACACCGAAAAAGTCACTGTTATCGGTCACTCCTTGGGGGGTTACACCGCTTTGGCTTTGGTAGGAGCAGAGGTAGACTTAGAGGAGTTGCGTAAATTCTGTAAAGATTCTTTAAATATCGGCGAAGCTCCTGGTGATTGGTTGCAGTGTGCGGCGGCTTCCTTAGGAGATAGAAAACTGAGGTTACAAGATCAGCGAATCAAGAGTGCGATCGCTCTTAACCCCCTAGTTGGAAACCTCTTTGGCAAAAAAGGTCTGGCTCAAGTCAGCAAGCCAGTCTTAATCTTAACTGGAACCGAAGACGCTCTGACTCCAGCGCTCAAGCATCAGATAGAACCTTTTACCCAACTGCGGGGAGAGAAGTACCTATTAACTGCGATTGGTGGTACTCACTTAAGTATTAGCGATCCAATATACCCAACAAGTGCAGCCACCAGTATTGTTAAAGAACGAATAGGTGAAGAAACCAAATCTTTACGTCAATTAACTCAAGGCGTCAGTTTAGCATTTATCAAGCAATTAACACCAGAAGCGAAAATTTACCAACCTTTTTTAACACCAGCTTATGCTCAATCTCTGTCTACACCTCAGCTACCCTTGCGTCTGGTTTCCGAATTACCAGCAAGTATCAAACGGTGGCTGGAGCCTATGGATAAGTAGTATAGCGATGGAAATTGATTGGCACTTTGTCTGAAAAAATTTCATAATACAGACTCACTGCGCCCAAAAAAGCCCAAAAAACATGGCTAATGCTCTGATTTTCTTGTGGGGTGGACATCTTGTCCGCCCTAAACCAAAGATGGGCGACAGAGTGCGGCACGTACTGCGACATCCATCCCACAAGAATGGTTATAGATGTAGTGTACAACGATTCATTGTGTGGCGATGGTGCAAAGTACGAGGGGCATTGCCTGTACGTTTTCTGGAAACTATGTTTGATATCAGTAGAATAATTATACAAATTGTATTTGCATACCCAACTCCCTTGGTGATTTAACGAATTTGATGGAATTCCCGCAACCAATGCGGTGGGGATGGATAGTCGGGAAATTGCTCGGACATCCATAAAGGATGTACCTGACAATTTCCAAATTTGTCCAGATATTACTTTAATGCTAACTGTATATAGTAGTAAAATAAACAAAACAAGGAGGTGATATTGAGTGCTACACAAAGCTGTACAGGTTCGTTTATATCCATCAAAAGAACAACAGATACAACTAGCTCAGACGTTTGGTTGTGCGCGTTGGTGGTGGAATTATGCTTTGAATAAATCTATTGAAGTTTATACAGAAACAGGGAAAGGACTTGGACAAGTGGCACTCAATGCACTATTGCCAAAACTTAAAAAAGAAAAAGATACGGAATGGTTGGCTGATTGTTATAGCTAGGTTTTGCAGGCTACAACACTCAATCTGACCACAGCATACAAAAATTTTTTTGATAAACGTGCTAGGTTTCCCAAGTTCAAATCCAAACATGGTAAACAGTCAATTCAGTATCCTCAAAACGTCAAAATAGTAGAGGGCAATGTCAAACTTCCAGGTAATATCGGAGTAGTCAAAGCCAAAATACACAGACCGATTTCGGGGAAAATCAAAACTGTTACCGTTAGCAAAACGCCATCGGGGAAATACTTTGCATCTATCCTAACTGAAGTAGAATGTGAAAACCCATCTACAACAGAAGGTAAGATTTATGGCGTTGATTTAGGGTTGAAACACTTTGCTGTTGTCACAGACGGTAAAAAGGTGTCCAAACATGATAATCCTAAGCATCTTGCCAAACACGAGAATAATCTCAAGCGTAAACAACAAAAGCTAGCACGTAAACAAAAGGGAAGTAATTCACGCTACAAATATAGAAAAGTTGTTGCCAAAGTGTACGAACGCCTTAGCAACTCGCGGCAAGATTTTCTACATAAACTTAGTTACAAGTTGGTCAGCTAAGCCTTGCTGTCATAGTAGAGAATCTTCATGTTCTAGGCATGGTTCGTAACCATAACTTGGCGAAAGCAATCTCTGATACTGGGTGGGGAACATTCACCAACTTCTTAGCCTACAAACTAGAACGCAAAGGTGCAAGGTTGGTTGAAATTGATAGGTGGTTCCCTAGTTCCAAGCTCTGTTCTAAGTGTTTTTACCAAGTCAAAGAGATGTCGTTAGACGTAAGGGACTGGACTTGTCCGAACTGTGGCGCTCATCATGACAGAGATGGAAATGCAGCCATCAATATTAGACTAGAGGGTATCAGAATGCTAAAGGCGGAAGGTTCAGCCGTTTGGAGCTGTAGGAGGGGAGGTAAGACCAAAGATGGGGCGAAAGTCGAATCTTCGGCACTCCCCTATGAGTACACAAGCCCCGTCCACCGGGAGCGGCGGGGTAGTTCACTAGCCATGTCCAATCCTAAGTAGCTGTAAATCTTTACATTTCCCAATAGTCTTGCCTGGTACCGCAACTTGTGATATTAACATTACACATTCTGGACATTAGACTGAAGATAGGACATGGTAGTGCCGCGTCCTTACAGTTAATACCGCCAAACGCTAAATAGGAGAATACATGGAACCGATTATTGCTATAGTCTTAGTCCTTATAGGATATGCATTAGGCTCTGCAAAACTTATTAATCAGGGGAATGAAGCCTTAGTTGAACGCTTGGGGCAGTATCATCGGAAACTGAGACCAGGGCTAAACTTCATCGTTCCCTTGCTAGATCAAATTGTGATGGAGGACACAACGCGCGAGCAAGTTTTAGACATTAAGCCGCAGAATGTGATTACCAGAGATAATATCTATCTAGAAGTAGATGGTGTCGTCTATTGGCGCATCAGAAATATAGAGAAAAGCTTTTACGAAATTGACGATCTCCAACAGGGGTTAACAACCTTAACTACAACCACGCTTCGAGAAATCATTGCTCAGAACACCTTGGAGGAAACCAACTCATCCAGAGTGGACATGAACAGAGCCTTATTAGAAGAGTTGAATCGGACAACGGAACAGTGGGGAGTTGAGATTCTGCGGGTAGATATTCAGAGTATTACACCGCCCGAGAGCGTGCGCAGGTCAATGGAAGAGCAGCGGGCAGCTGAAATTAATAGCCGCGCTGCAATTTTAGAAGCAGAAGGGCAGCGACAAGCGGCAATTAAGAAAGCAGAAGGTACAAAAACCTCAATGCAAATAATTTCTGACGCTTTGCGTACCAATCCTGAAAGCAAGGAAATTCTGCGGTATCTTGTGGCTCAAGATTACATCAATGCCAGTTACAGACTTGGTGAAAGCCCAAATGCCAAAGTTGTCTTTGTAGATCCAGGCAAAACTGGCGACATGATGAACGAGTTGGTGAAAGAATCGGCAACGGAGGAAGGTGGTAATGGCAAGAGTACCGAACGTGATTAGGGCTTACGCAAGAACTCTTTGAAACTCTTATCTCTTCGTCTCCTAGCCTACGGCATGCCGCTACGCGTCTACGTTTCTTCATCATTTTGCGTAAGTCCTGGTGGCTCTACTTAGTTTCATGGCAAAACTGACGAAGATTGTCGGAAGATTGCGTCAGCAACCAACGACACATCGTGCATTTCTTTAACATCGTGAACTCGGAGGATATCAGCGCCATTAAAGATAGCAGCACAACACGCCGCCGCCGTTCCCCAGACTCGGGCTTTCGGGTCTGGTTGATTTAAAATACGACCAATAAAACTTTTACGTGATGCTCCTACTAAAATCGGGCAGTTGAGTTGACGCAATTTGGATAAGCGGCGAAAAATTTCTAAATTTTGCTCGTAGTTCTTAGCAAAGCCAATACCTGGATCAATAATTATTTTTCCTTGATCAATACCCGCAGCCACTGCTGCGGCAATTTGTTTTGCCAAAAAACTATAAATTTCTTGTATCAAATTCTGATAGTCTGTGAATTGTGCCATTGTCTGTGGGTTTCCCCGGATATGCATCAATATAATTGGCACACCAATTTTCGCCACAGTGGACAACATTTCTGGGTCAAACGTACCGCCGGAAATGTCATTAACTATATCCGCGCCAACTTCCACAGCAGCCTTAGCAACTGCTGCCCTTGTTGTATCTACAGAAATCGGTACTGCTATCTCTTTTCGTAGAACCTGTACCACTGACAAGACTCGGTCAAGTTCTTCTGCAACAGTGATTTGCTCCGCCCCTGGTCGAGTTGATTGTCCACCGACATCGATAATATCAGCACCACCTGCTATCATTGCTTGCGCCTGTGCTAAAGCAGCAGTGGTTGTATTAAATTTGCCACCATCACTAAAACTGTCAGGCGTGACATTAAGAACGCCCATGAGATATGTTCGCTGTCCCCACTCAAAACAGCGTTCCCGAATTATCAAATTGGGTGTCATAAGATTTGCGCTCTAAACTTGTTCCTAGGCTCAGCCTGGGAACGCTTGACTAGAGGCTCAGCCTCCAGATTTCCGGATGACTTTTGCTACATTTTACATGAGACAGAGCCTCACTGTATGCATTCCCTGGCTGAGCCAGGGAACGAGAAAAAATGTACACAAATCACCGATAATTCACGAGTCTGGCGAAACTTGCAGGTTCCAAACTTGCCCCTCCCACCAGAACGCCATCAATTTCTGGTTGATCCATGATTTCGTCTATATTATTCGGCTTTACTGAACCACCGTATTGAATTGGCACACCAGGATTGCTCAACTGGCTGCGAATTACGCCGATAACCCGATTGGCTTCCTTGGATTCACAAGTGTCGCCAGTGCCGATCGCCCAAATTGGCTCGTAAGCAATCACTAAATTCTCCTGATCTACATCCACTAAGTCTTTTTCTAATTGGGTGATAATAAGTGATTCTGTTTCTCCCGCATCTCGTTGTTGTTTAGTTTCACCTACACATAGAATTGGGGTAAGACCAAACCGTTGAGCAGCTTTGAGGCGCAGGTTGACGGTATAATCCGTTTCCCCAAAGTATTGCCGCCGTTCGCTATGACCGACAATAACATAGCGCACCCCAATTTCCGTGAGCATCAGTCCGGAAATTTCACCGGTATAGGCTCCACTCTCTTGCCAATGGACATTTTGCGCCCCTAATTGTACACGGCTTCCATGCAAATTCTTGGACAAAACGTTTAAATCGGTGAAGGGGACGCATAATACCACTTCTCGGTCTTGGGGGGTTTCGTCCAAGCTGGGCAGAAATCCTTTTAAAAACTCCAGGGATTCTGCCTGGGTTTTGAACATTTTCCAGTTACCGGCAATAACTATTTTTCGCACAGGTGATTTCGTCAAGAACAATATTGCTACTAGATGCATTTTTCAGTTTAGGACTTTTTGTTAGCCATTAGTTAATTGTTAGTTGTCAAAAAGTTTCACTAACCACCTGCCGACCTACTCATTTCCCCGCGTCCCCAATCTGCTGCTAAAAATTACTAGGATGGTAACGGGGTTTATAAAAATTTATCAGCTATAAGTAGCTTAAAGTAACTTAAAATTTAAAATCCAAAATTGATATGACTTCGACATTCCCCGAACCACATCGTAGCGATTTGCCCAACACTGGCGAAAATCCTCTCAATTGGGAGGAAGAACTGGATAGCGCCATTTTCACTTTTGATGATATTCAAGCAGAACTCAACTATAAACACGCACGAACGGCACTACAAAATTTGGTAGCTCATCTTGACCTCACTCAAGAGGAAAAAAACGGGCTTGAGACGGAAATCGCCGATTTGGAAACAATGCTCTCGAAGTTAGAGCGTATGGTGGTGCAAATAGCCGCCTTTGGGATGGTAGGACGGGGTAAATCATCTCTACTCAATGCTTTGGTGGGGCAACCAGTGTTTGAAACAGGTCCCTTGCACGGTGTCACCCGCAATGCTCAAACAGCAAGTTGGAGTATTACTGAAGAAGCAATTGGGGAAACCGAACGTGCTTTACGAGTAACTTTATCGGGAACTGGTCAATCTCAAGTGGAGTTGATAGATACCCCAGGGTTAGACGAGGTAGATGGTGAAACCCGCACCGCATTAGCACAACAGGTGGCAAAACAAGCAGATCTGATTCTGTTTGTGATTTCTGGCGACATGACGAAAGTTGAACACGAAGCCCTTTCCCAGTTACGAGAAGCGGGTAAACCCATCTTGCTAGTGTTTAACAAAGTAGACCAGTATCCAGAAGCAGACCGGATGGCAATATATGAAAAAATCCGGGATGAGAGGGTGCGGGAATTACTTTCACCAGATGAAATTGTCATGGCAGCAGCATCACCGTTGGTGAGGACAATGGTTCATCGTCCTGACGGCACTAGAGGTGTGCAGGTGCGTACAGGTACTGCCCAAGTCGAGGAACTGAAGCTGAAAATTTTGGAAATTCTGCACCGCGAAGGTAAAGCTTTGGTTGCCCTCAATACTATGCTGTATGCTGACAACGTCAACGAACAATTGGTGCAGCGAAAACTAAACATTCGAGACACAAGTGCCAACCAGTTGATTTGGAAAGCGGTGATCACTAAGGCAATGGCGATCGCTCTCAATCCTGTCACAGTTATAGATATTCTCAGTGGTGCAGTCATAGATATCGTTCTTATCCTCGGTTTATCCAAACTTTATGGCATTCCCATGACCGAAGCCGGAGCCGTAAAATTATTACAAACAATTGCCTTCAGTATGGGTGGTATCACTGCTAGCGAACTGTTGGCAAATTTGGGGTTGAGTTCGCTGAAAACATTACTCGGTCTATCTGCACCTGCCACTGGGGGCGTATCTTTGGGTGCTTATGTGTCGGTAGCGCTGACTCAAGCAGGTGTGGCAGGCGTTTCTTGCTATGGTCTTGGGTATGTAACCAAAGCGTATTTAGCTAATGGGGCAACTTGGGGACCAGATGGTCCTAAAGCTGTAATTAGTAAAATTTTGGGAACCCTTGATGAAGCTTCAATTCTTAACCGTATTAAGGATGAATTGCGATTGAAGATAAAAGATAAAACGACAAAATAATGGCTTTAACGATAAGATGCTGCTTTGCTAATTTTCACCAATAGCTAATCTCTTGAATCAATACACAGCTATGCAACCTGATTTACAAGGCTTATATATTACACAAGATGACTTGAAAAAAATAGCTGAACTGAGTCCTAGAGATTTGAAAGCTTATGAAAAATTAAAATATCCTGGTTTTGCACTTGTACCACTTTTAGGCGAGTATGTACAGCAGATATTGTTTTTTGGCTGGGGATTAATTCCTATTGCTTACTTGATTAAGTGGAGATTGTTCCGAGAACATCAGAAAAATATTATTAAAAAAATTGATAATTATAATGCAGTATTAAAAGCAATAGATATTAATGACCAGCTAGAAGCGGCGGGAAACCAAGGAGTGAGTTTAACTGATCGAGAAAAAGCCATAGCCCTACTAAAAACTACAAGAGCCAATTTGATTTGTGCGTTAAAAACAGAACGTATTTTGAGGAAAAATAAGGAATTTATTGCTGTCAATACGGAACTTTTGGAGAGCAACCTCACTGCAATCCAAGCATTACAAGCCAGCCATGAGGCGAGAGAATATGCACGACAACTTGATGAAGCTTTAAAAATTGCACAAGACGTGCAAATAGAAATAAGAAAATTAGAAGAGGATTAAAAGCAATCTCAGACGCTTGCAAGTGCAATTGTACCTTTTATTAAATCTGTCTAGAAATACCAGTGCAGAATTTCTTGCGTCCGATTGCAAAGAGCTTACTAAAGGCACCGCTGCGTGTAGCTCTCGTACTACCTTTTGTGGTACAAATCTCTACTGCTGTAGGGCTAACAGCGTTCTTCTCCTTAAAAAATGGTCAAAAAGCTGTTAATGAGGTTGCTTCGCAGCTGCGGACTGAGATTGTCACTCGGATTCATCAACATATTACTGCTTACATGAAGACACCACAAATTGTTACTCAGATGAACTCCTATTCTGTTGGTTGTGGTGAGTTAAATTTAAAATCTATAAAAAGTCTAGAACGCCATTTTTGGCATCAAATGCAGTTATTTAATTCCTTAAGCCCAATCGCTTTTGCAAGTACCAAGGGAGACATTCATTCGGTCGATCGCCTGAATAATGGTTCACTAGTTATCCGAGTCATAAACCAATCAACAGGTGGTAAATATCATACCTACACTACCGACAGCCAAGGTAATCGCCTTAAGTTAATTCGAGTTAACACAACCTTTGATCCTCGGACTCGCCCCTGGTACACAAAAGCAGTGAAAGCAGGTCAATTTAGCTGGACTGAAATTTATCCGTATTTCTCTTCATCAGGGCTGGCGATTAGTGCAACTCAACCTTTGTATGACGAGGCTGGTAGTTTGTGTGGAGTGACGAATGCAACGCAATCTCTTTCGCAACTCAGTAACTTTTTGCACAGTTTAAAAATTGGTCGTTCAGGACAGACATTTATTATTGAGCGTTCTGGAGACTTGGTAGCAAGTTCAATTGAGCAACCTTTTATCGTAAGTCAAGAGGGAGGAGAGGAGAAAGGTAAACGCTTAAAGGCAATCAAAAGTAGCGATCGCGTCACTCGTCTCACAACACAGTATTTACAACAAAATTTTAGTAATTTTAATAATATTTCTCCTAGCCAGCAGCTCGAATTTGAAATAGATGGCAAGCGGCAATACATACAGATTATGCCTTTTACAGACGGTTATGGGCTTGATTGGGTAATTGTCGTGGTGGTTCCAGAAGCCGATTTTATGGAGCATATTGAAGCCAACACGCGAATCACTGTTTTGCTATGTTTCGCAGCATTGATACTGGCTACAGTGATAGGATTGAAAACTTCTCATTGGATAACGCAACCAATTGTGAGGTTAAGTGAAGCCTCTAGGGAAATCGCTAATGGTAAGTTAGACCAAATTGTTACAGTAGAAGGCATCAAGGAACTCAGAGTTCTTGCTCAGGCGCATAACCAAATGGCGACTCAATTGCAACAGTCATTTGCTCAACTATTAGAAGCTAATAGGCAGCTAGAAGCTGAAATTACGGAGCGTAAGCAGGTGGAGTCGGCGCTGCGCCTTAGTGAAGAGCGATTCCGCTTAGCGCTTGATAACATCCCTGATACATTTGTGATTTATGATGCCGAGCGACGGCTCCAGTTTATCAATGCTTTCGGAGTCAGGCGCAGCGGTTATCCTCAAGAAGCAATTCTTGGTAACACAGATGAAGAATTATTCCCCCCAGAAGTTACAAATAGTTTTCTCCCCATCCTCCGCCAAACTGTTGAGACACGTACCTTGCAAACCGGAGAATGCAAAATTAGTTTGCCTGGTTCTGACCCTTTCACTATAGTTGTCACCTATGTGCCGCTTTTAAACGAACATGGGGAAATTCATCAAATTCTTGGGATTACCCATGATATCACTGAGCGCAAACGGGCAGAGGAACAGTTGCTACAGAATGCGTTTTACGATGTACTAACAGGTCTACCTAACCGAGCTTTGTTTATGAACCGATTAGGAGTTGCACTTGAGCAGAAAAAACGCCATAAGGATTATTTATTTGCCGTCCTATTTTTAGACCTAGATCGATTTAAGTTGATTAATGACAGTCTCGGACACTTACTTGGAGACCAATTTCTACTTGAAATAGCAAAAAGGTTAGAATTGTGCGTACGCTCCACGGATATAGCAGCACGGCTTGGAGGAGATGAATTTACCGTTTTGCTTGACCCAATTGAGAATGTGTCAAATGCCATTCAAGTAGCTGAACGAATTCAACAGGAACTCGCATTACCTTTTAGGCTGAATGGGCATGAAGTGTCCACCACGGCGAGTATTGGCATCGCTTTGAGTTCAGCAGTAGATTATAATCAACCACAAGACGTACTGAGGGATGCTGACACAGCAATGTACCGAGCCAAGGCACTAGGCAAGGCGCGCTATGAGCTGTTCAACTTAGAGATGTATGAAGAAGCTGTAGCTAGATTACAGTTAGAGATTGCTTTGCGCCAAGCGATCGAGCGTCAGGAGTTTCAAGTTTATTATCAACCGATAGTTTCGCTCACCAGTGGCACAATTTCAGGTTTTGAGGCTTTGCTGCGTTGGCAGCATCCAGAGCGTGGTCTAGTATCTCCTACAGATTTTATCCCCATAGCGGAAGAAACAGGACTGATTGTCTCGATTGGTTACTGGGTGCTGCACGAGGCATGCCGTCAGATGCAAGCTTGGCGAATGTGCGATCGCCTACGGCGCAGCGAAGCTGATCGCACCAATTCACTAAACAAAATCAGTGTTAATCTCTCAATCAAGCAGTTTTCCCAACCGGATTTGATTGAGCAAATGGCGCAAATTTTGCACTTGACTGGTCTTGATGCTTGCTATCTTGTGCTAGAGATTACCGAAAGCGTCATCATGGAAAATGACAATGAAGCCACTGTTGCGTTTTCAAAACTTCGAGAGATGGGTATTGAGTTATCAATTGATGACTTTGGTACAGGTTATTCTTCATTAAGTCGTCTGCATAACTTTCCAATTAGTACCTTAAAAATTGACCGTTCTTTCGTCAGCCCGATAGACAAGAATGGCAAGAATTTGGAAATTATTGAGACAATTGTCACACTTGCACACAAACTAGGTGTTGATGTCACCGCGGAAGGGGTAGAGACAAAAGAGCAACTAGCATTCTTAAGAAGGTTGAACTGTGAATATGGTCAAGGATATTTCTTCTCCCATCCATTGGATAGTTCAGCGGCGACAGCATTAATCGTGACAAATCCCCAATGGTAAAGGTTCAATGAGTACATAGTATTAACATATCAAAGAGACGTTACTCGCGCTTTCATAGGAGTATCCATTGCAGCCAGATTTATTAAGCCTGGAAATGACGAAAGGAGAACTGAGACGCCTGATTGGGTTAGACCCAGATAATGTCTTCCGACCTTCTATTATCAAAAATCGCGACAAGCGATTGAGTTTTTTTATGAATGAGATGGTTGTGGCAGTCGCACTGACTCCAATCATTGTCGGGTTAATTTATGGATTTATTATTCTGCCAACAATTGGTTCCTCAATTCTGCTAGGAATCATTTTAGTTATAAGCGTGCCACTTGCTGTCATAGTTGGACGCTGGTTTTGGCAGCGTTTAACCTGTCCCAAAACACTGACAACACTGTTAGATGAAGTTGATCAATATCATGCTGTGATCAAAGCGATAGATATTCATGACCAACTACCAACATCTGAAAACACCGAAACTAGTATAACCGATAGAGAAAAAGTTGTAGCTGCTCTGCAACTTATAAGAGAAGATTTAGTTCGCGCTTTGAAAACAGAACGAATTTTAAGAGATAATAAAAAGTTACAGACTAATAACGAAGAGTTACTTGTCAATAATTTAACAAAATTGCAAAGTCTGCAACTTAGCCCTGTTTCAGGCGAGTATGCTCAACTGCTAAATCAATCATTGCAGATTGCTCTTGATGTGCAAGCACAAATAAGAAAAATACAGTCGTCCCATTGACTTAAAAATGACCAACAAACCAAAAATAATTGTCTTAGATGATGACCCTACGGGTTCTCAAACAGTCCACAGTTGCTTGCTGCTTATGCATTGGGATGTGGACACCTTACGCTTGGGGTTGCAGGATGATTCACCAATTTTCTTTGTGCTAACAAATACAAGAGCGCTACCCCCAGAAAAAGCAGCATCTATTACCAGAGAAGTTTGCCATAACCTGAAACAAGTGATATTTGGAGTAGGGGGAGGAGATGAGGGAGATGCTTCATCCCTACAAGCAGCTAAAAAAGACGGGTTTCTCATTGTCAGTCGTTCTGATTCGACTTTACGAGGACATTACCCAATTGAAACCGATGTCATTGCTGAAGAACTCGGTCCGTTTGATGCTCATTTTCTCGTACCAGCGTTTTTTGAAGGCGGACGTATCACTAAGGACAGCGTGCATTATTTGATGAGTGATGATGCCACCACTCCCGTGCATGAAACCGAGTTTGCCCGTGATTCAGTCTTTGGTTATCATCACAGCTACTTACCTAAATATGTCGAAGAAAAAACACAAGGACGTATCAGTTCTGAGTCGGTAGAAAGATTTTTACTGGCGGATATTCGTGCTGGTAGTCTGCAACGACTGATGAAACTCAGTGGGAACCAGTGCGCTGTTGTCGATGCTGAAACTCAAGCAGATCTCAACCGCTTTGCACAAGATGTGCTTGCAGCAGTCAGTCAGGGAAAACGCTTTTTGTTTCGCAGTGCAGCCAGTATCTTATCGGCTTTAGCAGCGTTACCTCCTCAACCTATTGCCCCAGAAAATATGGCACAGTATGTGCGAGGAGGTAAACCAGGTGCAGTGATTGTTGGTTCCCATGTCAAAAAGACAACTCAGCAGTTAGAGGTGCTGTTGCAACAAGAGGGAACTGTTGGAGTCGAAGTCGATGTCTCGCGGTTAGTTGATGATGTCGCAAATGAATCTGCTACACTGCTAACCGAGGTTTTAGATCATGTTCGTGCGGCACATGATGCTCTTAAAACACCAGTGGTTTACACAAGCCGTAAGGAACTTACTTTTAAGGATGCCGAGACAAGGTTACAGTTTGGGGAAAAAGTTTCAGGCTTATTGATGGATATCGTGCGGGGTTTACCATCAGATATAGGATTCTTAATTAGTAAGGGTGGCATTACTTCCAACGATGTTTTAAGCACTGGTTTGGAACTAACTTCAGCACGTTTACTCGGTCAAATTTTAGCCGGTTGTTCAATGGTGACAACTGCATCAGACCATCCTCAGTTTCCTAATTTGCCAGTGGTGCTGTTTCCAGGGAACGTCGGCGATGCTGATGCGTTGGCAATAGTTTACAAAAGACTAAGTACAAATACAGCATGAGAAATGTAAATTTTTAAGAACGCTGTTGTACACAGGGACTAATCTAGTATAGGTAATTGCTCGTTTTCCGTATTTTGGCAAGTGTTACATGACTTCTGATTCTACTATCCCTGATTTAGAGTCAAAAAAAGCCTTCTCTGATGAGGAGGCAATCTCTGCCCTTTCTGATGTAAAGTCAACTTCACAAGCAGAGGAAAATCCTGTCCTCCCTGAAGCAGAGGTAAATTCTGTTTTGCTTTACTTAAAGTCAGATTCATACCATCCGGATGTTGAGGTAAATTCCTACCATCCCGACATCGAATCAAATTCTTACCATCCCGATGTTGAGGCAAATCCTGTTTTATCCGGTACAGAGTCCAATCCTCACCTTCCAGATGTTCAGTCAAATTCCGCTGTTCCTGATATAGAGTCCAATCCAGCCGTTGTAAATGTAGAATTGACTGAATCACCGTCATTAGAACATACGGTAAATCCCAATATCCAAGTTCAACTCAAAACTCAGGAAGGAAAACTTTTATTAATTTTACCAACAGAATCTCAATTGCCTGCCTCGGAATACAGTTGGACTGAGATTTGGCAACAGATGAAGCTGCGGCTTTTAGCTTGCGATCGCTCTTTTTCACGCAATACAGCCGTGCATCTGATAGCGCAAGATCGCCTGCTGGACACCAGACAGCTTCAAGAACTCGCGGAAAGTTTGAATCAATTTCAAATTCAACTCAAATCGGTTTCTACCAGTCGTCGCCAAACTGCGATCGCTGCTGTCACATCTGGCTATTCTGTAGAACAAGTACCGCGACAAACAACGCTTGGTTCTGAATCCAAACCTGCTTACCCCCCGCTTGCAGAACCTTTGTATCTAGAGAAGACGTTGCGTTCTGGAGAGGAAATTCGCCACCCCGGTCATGTTATTCTCTTAGGGGACTTAAATCCTGGTGGTATCGTAGTTGCAGATGGAGATATTTTAGTTTGGGGTCGTCTACGTGGAATTGCTCATGCAGGTGCCCTTGGAAATCGCGATTGCCTGATTATGGCTTTGCAAATGGAACCAACCCAATTGCGAATTGCTGATGCTGTAGCTAGGGCACCAGAAAACTCCCCGATGCAGTTTCATCCTGAGGTAGCATACATTGCAACCCAAGGAATTCGCATCGCTAGGGTGACTGATTTTTCTAAAATTCAATTAAGCAGGATGAATGCAAGCAAGGATGAAGGATAAAACAAAGGATAAAGAATGAACGATGAAATACCATAATTTTCACTTCATACTTTATACTTGAGCTTTCATTTCATACTTGATACTTTAGCGTTGATTTTATTGTATATTTTCTAATCACTAATCGAGCTCGTTTCTCTCATGACTCGCATTATTGTTACGACCTCCGGCAAAGGAGGGGTGGGGAAAACCACGGTTACGGCAAATTTAGGGATGGCATTAGCCAAAATGGGGCATCAAGTGGCTTTGATTGATGCGGATTTTGGTCTGAGAAATTTGGATTTACTGCTAGGGCTAGAAAACCGCATCGTCTATACGGCGGTTGAAGTCCTGGCTAGAGAGTGTCGCTTAGAACAAGCTTTGGTGAAGGATAAGCGCCAGCCCAATCTCGTCTTGCTACCTGCGGCGCAAAATCGCACCAAAGATGCCGTCACTCCTGACCAAATGAAGTTATTGGTGAATGCACTGGCGCAGAAGTATCAATATGTTTTGGTTGATAGCCCAGCGGGAATTGAAATGGGCTTTAAAAACGCGATCGCCCCAGCAAAAGAAGCCCTGATTGTCACCACTCCAGAAATTGCCTCAGTCCGTGATGCCGATCGCGTCGTTGGCTTACTCGAAGCACAAGGCATTAAACGTATTCATCTCATTATTAACCGTATCAGACCTGCAATGGTACGGGCAAATGATATGATGTCAGTTCAAGATGTTCAGGAACTTCTTGCAATTCCTTTGATTGGGGTCGTCCCTGACGATGAACGGGTTATTGTCTCTACCAATCGCGGCGAACCTTTAGTGTTAGCAGAAAATCCTTCTTTAGCTGCTACAGCTTTTGAGAACATTGCCCGTAGATTGGAAGGGGAAACGGTCGATTTTCTTGAGCTAGATTCATCTGGTGACAACATCTTCGCCCGTCTTAGAAGATTGTTGTGGACAAAAATCATTTAACTTCATCCCGTCTCCTCCCACCGATCTGCAATGATTCTTGAACTTTTAGAACGAATTTTTTTTCGCGGTGCTGACAACAGTCGCACTCAAGTCAAACGTCGTCTGCAATTAGTGATTGCCCATGATCGCGCTGACTTAAGCCCTCAGATGGTGGAAAAGATGCGGCAAGAAATCTTGGAAATTGTGTGTCGTTACGTGGAAGTTGAGACAGATGGCTTAGAATTTACCTTAGAAAGCAATCAACGGACGACAGCTTTAATTGCTAATTTGCCCATCCGTCGAGTCAAAGAAACTCAAGAAGATACACCTGAGGTAGGCAGTAGCGAGAAATCTAAATAGTTTTATAAAGAAGAACTCAGAACTCAGAACTCAGGAGTCAGAATTTTTTATGAATTCTGTACGAGTGGCGAATGAGTCTGTGGTTAAGATCTCGTCCCGTCAGAGGCAAAACCACTATTAAATACTCCTAATTATGAGCAACCGGACAAATGTTATTGCGGTTTTTATAGCGCTTCTCGTTTGGATGAAGTACAGATTTATCTGTGTCCATCTGTGTCCATCTGTGGTTCTTATTTCTTAATGTATTGCACTCAACCCCCGAACCGCTATATTCGCGAGGGCACTTGTGTGCCGGGTTTCCCTGCGCCATTGGAAAGTGGAGGACAGCGCTGTGGCGAGTTTCTTGACCTTAAAACAGTGAACAGTGAACAGTGACGGCAGCGGCCTGGTGGGAGATTTAAACCCGCCCTCCGGGTTCGCCACTTGCTCTACTTGGGGAAACCCCAAGACCGCAGTGGCTCACCACCAACGCTTTCTGTGCTCTTGGTGTGGTGTTTCCCCCGGAGGATGAAACTGATAACCCTTCGGGTATGCCTTCGGCACGTCTATGTCCTATGCCTGCGGCACGCCAAGGGCGAACGGACACGCTACGCGAACGACGAACGGCAGTCGCCGTGAGAGCGGGAGACCCTCCTGCATAGCGCTGGCTCACTGATAACTGATAACTGGTAACTGTTAAAGCAACTGTCCGTTCGGTTATTGAACAAAGACCGAGTAAGTGATAGCCCCAGGATCTAATATGTACGAATCCCAATACTACTCGGATTTTAGGTTCTCGGTGGAATTTTCAGCCCCTGTAGAGACGCTTCAACCAGCGCGTCTCTACAGAGTTTGTCGGTTAAGAAATCAGCTTATCCAAGCAGTATTCGTACGAATCCCTATCAGCGATGGAAATTATCTGTAAGCGACTTGTGGACCTGCCCAAACCTCTTTAACTCTTTGACCATAGGTTACAGCCTGATCTGCATTTGTGGCAGCTACAGTCTTGCCATCATAACCAACTGTTAGCAAGGGCCATTGTTCTTCACCTAATTCGCCAGCACGGAACAATACTTGATCAGGTTGAGTTTTACTCCAGCCTAACAATACAGCAATTTCATGCTTGTTTTCTTCTTGTGAAGGAGTGACACTCTCGGAACGGTTTTGTTCGCGATCCCAAATCACTGCATGATCTGTAGCATCAGAAGTATTCATTGCCCCTTCAAATTTGCGTGCTAAAAAGCGATCGCCCTTTTGTGACCAGCTTACCGGAACTAAAACCGCAATAGTTCCTTGTGCATCACCGTTTGCCGAAGAGACCTGAACTTTTAACAAAGGATCATTCATCGGAGCAGTTGAGGTGACCACGTGTAACCGCTTAGTTTGCCTATCTTCTACAAACAGAACGCTGGTGACCTGGCTGTTGTACATTTGTGGTTTAACTTCTAGTTTCACGCGGCTGTACATTGCATATCTACCATCCGGAGAAATGACAGGCACGCTGCGGTAGTAACGCACTCCAGAACCTGCTTTGGAAGCGATCGCCTCTTGAGTCGCCTGTATCCATACCCACGGAATAGCATGAGGGCTGCCGATTGGGTCTTGCTGTACTGCTTGAGCTTCTTGGGGTGCTTGTTCTACAACCGTTACTGCTGTTGGCTTTCGTTGCGATTCTTTCTGATAGTCAATTTTAGCCGCTTCCAATGTTGCACCAGCAAGCACTTCCCTTGATGCCGAGCCATTATTTACTACCAAGGCTTGAAGTTTAGAGGCTTTTAATCGCTGCACTAAATCATGTTGACTAGCTGCCATCTCGTTCGACGCCGAGTTAGATTCTTTCATCGGTGGCGCTAGTTCAACTGCTACCAATGGATCATTATTAGGCATTTCGACTGAGGCAGAACCATCTTCTTCTACAGCTTCTACAGCCCAGACGTTCATTTTATCTGTTTGTATTTGCGATTGGGGAACCGCAGCTACGGAAAATGGTACAAAGTGAGATTTTTTTGTAGAGGAATTGATTTGCGTTGCTTTTGATACTGAAATGAAATTTGCTTGGTCAACACCAGCCGTTTGCTTTGACACAGACTCAGATTCTGTTGCTACAGAAGGCATTCTAGCTGCTTGTGTTTGTTTTGCTGAACTCGTGTGAGCTGATGCCGCCACTAAGGGCGCAATCAACATCACAAAAATAAAGTACTTAAGGAATGGTTGCACGCGGAACCATCCAGACAACATAAGGTGTTTAAGCATTTGTTGACTCTCTAGAGGGCGGTTGCTGTGCGAGGAGCTGTGCCTATACAGCAATGGGGCAGGCTATTTTATATGTATAACAAGGAACTCCAGTTTTAACGAAAGAATTTACTCAAATTTCGCATACTTTTACAAAAATGAGTATTCTTTAGTACGCATTGTCGCTACAGGCTTTTAGGAGAAGATACGAGTATGGTATTTGAGCCTCACACAGAAATAACTACGTGACAGAAAATGCCGCTACTAATACCCAATCACACCAAAATGCAGGCATAGTTACAAGGATATTCCCTGTATCACTGGAATGACTGCTACAAGAGGCAAGCAATGCTTCTACCACAGCGCAGATACCAATAACGGTACAACTATGGCGTGACTAGAAAAATTTGCAGGCGTTACTTTGCAACTGAGCCGAGTCAAATATTACCACTGACATTTAGTCAATGGAAAATATTCTAAGTTGAACTGCACCAACTGCATAACCAGTTGCAACAAATACAGGAACACACCACTGGTTTGGAAACTCAGCTACAAATGCACCCGTTCCGGGAAATATATCGAAACTAGATGAAATGCGTAGACGCATACACCCGGAAGTGCGGCTTCAACAGAGAGTAGCGGAGCCTGTTCATCCGTCATTGCCAAACACTTAAGCTTGGCTGAAGCAGATGCGGTTAATGCTGGCTAAAATTCCAGCGAGTTCATTATAACTCCACCTAGCGTTTTATTTCACGAAAATGCAACAAATTTGTCACTCTAGCTGTGCTATTTGATTTGTGAGAAATGGACACTTGTGTGGGGGGTTGCCGAAACACTGCCTTGCTGTGGTTCCCCGAGTGTGTACCAATCACCGATAGGGGCACAGCATTGCTCATTGGTGTCAACTTAAACCAAAACCCTTCTAAAATCTCGTTTCCAGGTAGAACCTGGAAATGCGGTTTAAGCGGCTAGTACCGCTCCCTTGGAATTCACGCATTCAAAATTCACGCATTCAAAAAGCTTGAAATACAAGGTTTCTGGATATTTTGAATGGTAGGTTTATTTACGCCATGCTGTACTAGTAACGCAAATAAGCAAGGCAGAGCCTCCCAAAGCTGCATTCCCAGCCTGAGGCTGGGAACGAGGCAATCTCTAAGAGCTTGTTCTATATTGGTTTTCAGCTTCAGTTGACACGTATGAGCATTGCTGTACCTCTACAATCTTGCTGTATTGCATTCAATTCAACAATCATCTACTGCGCATTCTTCGTCCATGCTTTGCATGGGCGGAGTTAGGGAGCCTGCTGGGTTAAGGCATCTGAGGGAGAATCTTGGTTCTGGATATATTGCTTCAGAAAAGGCTATATTCACTTGATGGTATTCGTGCAAGAAGTCTATTGACTCTTCAGTATTATGAAAATCGTATTCTTTGGCACTCCTAGTTTTGCTGTACCGACTCTGGAAAAACTACTGAATCATCCAGAATTTGATGTCTTGGCAGTTGTTACACAGCCGGATAAACGTCGAGGACGCGGAAATCAACTGATACCCTCACCAGTAAAAGTCGTCGCCACCTCTGCTAACTTGCCTGTATGGCAACCTCACCGGGTGAAAAAAGACGCTGAAACTTTAACGAAACTCAAAGAATCAGACGCAGATGTGTTTGTTGTCGTTGCCTATGGGCAAATTCTCTCTCAAGAAATTTTAGATATGCCTAAATTAGGTTGCATTAATGTGCATGGCTCAATTTTACCAAAGTATCGAGGTGCCGCTCCCATTCAGTGGTGTTTGTATAACGGCGAGACTGAAACTGGTATCACCACAATGTTAATGGATGCAGGAATGGATACTGGTGCAATGCTGCTGACGGCTACTACACCGATAAAATTACTTGATAATGCCCATGATTTGGCAGAAAAACTTGCAGTTATGGGTGGAGATTTGTTGGTAGAGACTTTGTTGAAGCTAGAACATCAAGAAATTAAGCCAATTCCTCAAGATAATTCTCAAGCGACTTATGCGCCTTTAATTAAGAAAGAGGATTATCAATTGGATTGGTCAAAGAGTGCCATACAATTACACAATCAAATCAGAGGCTTTTATCCAGACTGTAATGCCAGCTTTCGCAACCAACCGCTGAAAATCACTGCCACTGCTCCCCTTGATGATGCTTACGGTGATGAGCTACCATCTGAAATCAAAGAAATAACTCATAAATTACCTAATTTGTCAACCTTATCAGGTAGCCCAGGGCAAGTTGTAAGCATCGTCAAGGGGATGGGAGCAATTGTCCAAACTGGAGAGGGTTTATTGCTATTGCGAGAAGTTCAAAGTGCTGGCAAACGTCCCCAGTCGGGATGGGACTTTGTTAATGGTTCGCGTTTAGCAGTAGGAGAGGCATTTGAGTAAGGATGAAGTATGAAGGATAAAGGAAAAAAATTCATGACACCCAATGACTTCATTCTTCATTCTTCAGACTTTCTTTTTTCGTAGTAGCGGCAAGTCTGACATGGTCCATCTGGGTTAACCGCGCAACGAATCATTTCTGAACAAGCATTGTAGCGGCAACTGGCATCGCCGATTACCCAGCGCCCTCCTACAAGACTTTTTTCACTTGGTCGTGTAGCAGATTGTACATATAAAGCAATTTTTTGCAAAAGGTAACGCCCTGCCTTAAGTTGATAGCGGTGGCGGCGCTCTAAAACTGCGTAGGTTTTCCCTTCAAGATCAAGGTAATTTCCGGGTTGTGGTGTCCAGTCAAGTTGAACACTGCCGAGGGACTGACGCGAGTTCGTCAGAATCACCTCGGTTGGTAAAGAATTTGGTTCCATAAACTTTTGTAATGTGATTTACATTAATAGGATGGTAGCGCACCTGCCTGTGCGAACTCACGTAATTTATGTTAGAGTTAGTGATTTGCTAATATTTTGTAAAAAAGAGCTTTTTGTAAGTACACATTTATACAGCCTCTACTGTTTTCTCTGGTTTTCTAGCAGTCGCTTGGAACCTCACCCCCCAACCCCCTCTGCGCCAAGCAGAGAGGGGGAGTATTTTTCTTTCCTTCCCTGGTGGAAGTGTTAGGGGTGGGGTCAAGAAGATTATGTACTTCTTAATATAAGTTTACACTTTTAAAATAGCCCTGATGCCTTTCCCTGCACTACCTACGAGTAAGCCATAATAGATTTCAAAACGAGGTATGCAAAAACATGAGCTTGGAATTAGTGGCAGGCATCATCGCACCTTGGTTGGGAGAGTGGATGACAGTCAAAATAGCCGAGGCGGTGCTTGGCGGAGTCAACACTCAGTTAAAACAACAAGATTTAGATAAAGCTTTGAAAACTTGTGTCGCAAAAGCCGATGACCAAGTGAAACTGTTTTGGCGTTGTGAACCAAGATATATTCCTAAATTTCTAGATAGCGTCTTTAAAGATGCGGTAGAAGAGTTACAAAAACCATTCAAAAATCAAGGAACTCCCCAAGTAGACTATTTTCTTGAGGTTTTTAAGAAGTCATTAGAAGAACATCCTAAAATAAAACAAAATATTAATGAATCTCTTATTAAACCTTGGCTTGATATCTTTGTTAAAAATTATTTTGAAGTCACGAATGCCTATTTAAGGTTTAAAATAACTAAAGAAGCCTATCTCAAGCAGATAGCAAATTACTTTGATGATGTCAAGTTTGCAGGTATTGCTGTTGAAGGACAAGAGGTAGATAAATCTGCTCAGTTACCACAAATTTTTGTGATGCCTGATGTGGTAGAAGACATGAGAGAGCGAAATTTGACAGATGAAAAAGATTTCGTATTCTTAGATGCGAATTTAGAAGCATCAGGCATCAGCAAACGTCAAGCAGAATTACTGCAACAGCAAAGACAAATAGGAAGACTTGAAAAAAGCACTGGGAAAAACTTTTCAGCACAAAAATTGTTGACTGAAAGCACATCTCAAAAATTTGTCCTTTTGGGCGCACCGGGTTCTGGTAAGACAACTTTGTTGAGTTATTTTGCTGTAATGCTTGCGCAGAAACAACCAGAAATTCTTGGTTTAGCAGCAGAGACAGATTTACTGCCAATTATCATTAAAATTCGGGATTTAGCCAAACGTGCAGAGCATCTGAGTATTTTAGATTATATTAGACAGTTCGCTACCGGCAATTTACAGGTTAAAGAACTGCCAACAGGTTTTTTTGAGTATTGGCTGGATGATGGACGAGCGTTAATTTTACTTGATGGTTTAGATGAGGTTGCAAACAAGGCAAAGCGGGATGAAATAGTCAATCAGATTGAAGCTTTCTTGAGTCAATATCCGCAAAATAGAACAATCATTACATCTCGTCCAGCAGGGTATAAGAGGGCCTTTTTCCGCGCAGAAGAGTTTCCCCGTTATGCGCTGGAGTCGTTTGACGATACCAAAATTGAAATATTTGTCAAAAAGTGGTACGAAAGCCGCTTTGAAGATCCAGAAGAATCACAAAGTCGGCAGGAAAGTTTACGTCAGGCTTTAGCAGAACAAAAGCGCATCAAAGAATTAGCCCGCAACCCACTGCTACTTACTATTATTGCCCTGATTCATCGCTATGAAGCGTATCTGCCCAGACAGCGACACAAACTTTATGACCGTGCAGTGAAGACTTTATTAACGAATTGGGATGCTGGTAAGGAACTTAATTATAAATTGCCTTGTGAATATCTCCATCACGATGATATTGAACGGTTGATGCAACAACTAGCTTACTGGATTCATACTCAAGGGGGTACGGGGGATAAAGAAGGCGGTACGCTGATTGATAAAGAGGAACTGATTAAGCAATTAAAGCAATTCATCGCTGAAGAAAAATCTATTAAACCACATCAAGCAGAAAAAGAAGCAGAACGCTTTGTAGCACATATTCAGGAACGTGCAGGTTTATTGAATGAACAAGGGCAAGACTGTTACGCCTTTGTACATAAGACATTTCAGGAATATTTGGCAGCACAGGAAATTAAGGATAGACAGGAAGGCGATGGTGATGAGGTGGTGTTGGAGCATATTGAAAAATATCTCCATAACCCCCACTGGCGTGAAGTGTTGCTGTTACTCATCGCTCAACAACACCGGAAGAAAACTGCAAAATTCCTCAACCATATTCTGGAGCAAGATACGCTTTATGAACAATGGGTGCACCGTAACCTTTTCTTTGCTGCCAGTTGTTTAGCAGAAGATTTAGAAGTGCAAGATGAAAGTGTAGCGCAACAGATTTTGCAGCAATTAGTTAACCTGGAAATTAGTGACGATGGGCGGGTGGGTGCAAAAATCCGCGAGCAGGTTTTTAAAAGCTTTTCCAGTTTGAATGAAAGTAGGTTTGAAGCGCAAGCACTGCAACTGTTGAAAGATTCAGCGCAACACATTGATGAAAAGCGGTTGCAAAAATATCGTGTAGCTTTGGGGGAAAAAGAAGAAGTTATAAAAATACTCATAGCGCGACTGGCGGATGAGGATTCTTCGGTGCGTCGGAATGCAGCAGATGCCTTGGGCAAGTTGGGCAATGCTTCAGAGCAGGTGGTGAATGCACTCCTGGGACGACTGGCGGATGAGGATTCTTGGGTGCGTGGGAATGCAGCATCTGCCTTGGGCAAGTTGGGCAATGCTTCAGAGCAGGTGGTGAATGCACTCCTGGGACGACTGGCGGATGAGGATTCTTGGGTGCGTGGGAATGCAGCAGCTGCCTTGGGCAAGTTGGGCAATGCTTCAGAGCAGGTGGTGAATGCACTCCTGGGACGACTGGCGGATGAGGATTCTTGGGTGCGTGGGTATGCAGCAGATGCCTTGGGCAAGTTGGGCAATGCTTCAGAGCAGGTGGTGAATGCACTCCTGGGACGACTCGCGGATAAGGATTCTTCGGTGCGTGGGTATGCAGCATCTGCCTTGGGCAACTTGGGCAATGCTTCAGAGCAGGTGGTGAATGCACTCCTGGGACGACTGGCGGATAAGGATTCTTCGGTGCGTGTGTTTGCAGCATCTGCCTTGGGCAACTTGGGCAATGCTTCAGAGCAGGTGGTGAATGCACTCCTGGGACGACTCGCGGATGAGGATTCTTCGGTGCGTGTGTTTGCAGCATCTGCCTTGGGCAACTTGGGCAAAAACTCCGGCGATGTTGCTACTACTGTCGTCGAATGGGTTTCGCAGCACCAAGATTCAGAATATGTAGGCAGTGGAATTGATGTGTTGTGGGAATTGGTGGCAACGGATGGGTAGGGTTGATCAGTTATATAGCGCTTCTCACTTCGTTGTTATACGCTCGGAACCCCACCCCGGCTTTGGCTTACGCCAAAACCGCCCCTCCCCGCGCGCGGGGAGGGGTTAGGGGTGAGGTCAAAGCGTACTGCATCCAAACGAAAACCGCTATCTATGTTACAATCCGCTATCAAGTGATTTTGTCAACAAGTGAAAGGCGATCGCCCTTTTATCGGTGAGAGTGCGATCGCGCAAAGTACACCATTCCAAGAGGCGATCGCTTTTCTCAAACCTTGAAAAACTCATCAAAACAGGCACACGGAAAATTCTTCTACTTGACACTCCTCGACCTAAAGGTACGAGGATTCTTGCTTCATCCGTCCTCCCTAGATATCCGAATGCAAGCATTCAAATATCCCCGTTTGGATACGTCCACAAGCGCACACGGACTGCCCGACCGTGTTTAAAAGGATTTATTCAATTTTTTTTATTTCTCATTCCCACAGTATGTCGCACGTAGCTGAGCATTGTGGATGGCGAGCTACCAACATTGGCTATCTAGGCGTATTACCGCATTGCCATATACATTCTGGCATACTTGACACAATTCCTCAATAAAGCCGTCCTTCTAGGACGGCGCTTTAAACCCAATTTTTTGGTAAAGTTTTGTTGCTTGTTTTAAAGAGTGCGATCGCGCATTTGATTATCGCGGTTTTCAGTTACATACACTACACGTAGGGGCAGAGCATTGCTGTGCCCCTACAAACAACTCTATTGAAAACGGCTATCATCCAAAACTTTACTAATATTATTTACATTAATTAATACTTTGTTAAAAATCTAAGTCATTGAAAGTGCATTGTGATTTCTGGAAAAGGCTGTCAACAAATAGGTATTATATTGAATGCCCCCAATGGTTTTTCTTATTGACTTTTGATTCATACATCTCTATAATCCAACGAAAAATTTGGAAATAGGTGGAGTACAACCGATTGAAACAGGTGTAAATCGTAGATGTTATGCAAAACTCAAAATTAAAAAGGCTGAAATCTAGTTCCAGGAAAGATTTAGGTAACTTTACACCTGTTATTTAAAGACTCAAAAGCTTTACGGCAATTTAAAGGTGCTTATTACATTCTTTGAAGTTATGTAGCCTTTTAATTACGGACGATAAGCCACTGCGGTAAACTAAGCCTTGATTATAATTCTTTCGCACCAGAAGAATACTCTGAAAGGAGATTTTTTTCAATGTCTCATACCGTAAAAATCTACGATACCTGCATCGGCTGCACACAATGCGTCCGCGCATGCCCCACTGACGTACTGGAGATGGTTCCTTGGGATGGCTGCAAAGCCCAACAAATTGCCTCTTCACCCCGTACAGAAGACTGCGTGGGCTGCAAGCGGTGTGAAACAGCTTGTCCTACCGACTTTTTAAGCATCCGGGTTTACTTGGGATCTGAAACGACTCGCAGTATGGGTCTGGCTTACTAATTTTTCCTTCGGATCGCAGTTAATTATCTCGATAGCAAGCGCTTTTAGGATTGCAGGCTGGGCATTTTCTACCATTTATCCCAATGGTGGGTAATGTCCAGCCTGCACAATTATTACCTTAATCTAAAAGTTTGAAATAAATTGCAACATTGAGCAAGAAAGAACTCTGAACTCAAGAGCCAGAAAACAGACATGCAGTGTTCTCCAAGATTGCATCTCCTAGCCCGCTAGTGCGGGCTTTCTTCGTGTAGTGGGGACTTTCGTTGTTAGGGCAAAGTTGTTCTTCTGTGCCAAAATACTACCTTTGTGTTAGCAACTATACTGGGTTTATTAATTCTATAAAGAAAGTGGTGTGATCCATGTGCGGGATTGTTGGCTATATTGGCACTCAAACGGCAACAGAAATTTTGCTATCCGGGCTGGAAAAACTAGAGTATCGCGGCTACGATTCAGCGGGAATCGCCACGATCTGGGAAGGTGAAGTTAATTGTGTCCGGGCAAAAGGCAAACTTCACAACCTGCGTTCTAAGCTAGAACAAGTAGAAACCCACGCTCAAATTGGTATTGGTCACACTCGCTGGGCAACTCATGGTAAGCCAGAAGAGTACAATGCCCATCCACATATGGATGCAGCTATGCGAATAGCAGTGGTTGTAAATGGGATTATTGAAAACTACAGTGAGTTGCGCGAGGAACTGAAACAGAAAGGATACCAGTTTCGCTCAGATACAGATGTTGAAGTTATTCCCCACCTGATAGCTGAGTTTTTCAAGCACTCCCCCGCTTCTGTTGTTCCTTTTTCCCCCTCTCTCTTCCTTGAGGCTGTTCGCCATACTGTTAATAAACTCAGAGGGGCGTTTGCGATCGCACTGATCAGTGCTGACTACCCCGACGAACTCATCGTCGTTCGACAACAAGCACCCATAGTCATTGGTTTTGGGCAAGGGGAATTTTTCTGCGCCTCCGACACACCAGCGATTATTGCTTACACCCGTGCGGTATTACCCCTAGACAACGGAGAATTAGCACGTCTGACACCTTTGGGTGTTGAGATTTACAACTTTGCTGGTGAAAGGTTGAAGAAACAGCCCCGCCTGCTCAACTTGAATCCCATGATGGTGGAAAAGCAGGGATTCAAGCACTTCATGCTCAAGGAAATCTACGAGCAACCGGGAGTTGTACGAGCTTGTTTAGATGCTTACTTCAATCCTGATTGGAATGTAGGTGATTCTACCAATTCTCCGGTGAAGCTTGGTTTATCGGCGGATATTTACGGTGACTTAGAACAAATTCAAATCATCGCCTGTGGTACCAGTTGGCACGCCGGAGTCGTAGGGCAATACTTACTCCAACAGCTGGCGGGAATTCCTACGCAGGTGCATTACGCTTCGGAGTTTCGCTATGCACCGCCACCCCTGACACCTAATACGCTAACGATTGGCGTGACTCAATCAGGTGAAACAGCTGATACGCTAGCAGCTTTGACGATGGAAAAAGAACGTCGCCAGGGTAAAGAACCTAAGTATCAGGCGCGGCTGCTGGGGATTACCAATCGCCCAGAAAGCACCCTAGGTCAAATGATATTTCATATTATCAATACTTTGGCGGGAATTGAAATTGGAGTCGCGGCGACGAAAACTTTTATCGCCCAACTGATGGCGTTTTACGCTTTGGCTTTGGATTTAGCGTATCTTCGTCAGACTATTCCGCCAACAAGATTACAGGAGATTATTAACGGGTTGCGGCAAATTCCAGGTGAAATTGAAGCAACTTTGGAAAAACAAGAGCATTATATAGAGCAGTTGGCTCATGAGTTTGCAGAAACTAAAGATTTCATCTTTTTGGGAAGGGGAATTAATTACCCCATAGCCTTAGAAGGAGCGTTGAAATTAAAGGAAATCAGTTATATTCATGCAGAGGGATATCCCGCTGGCGAAATGAAGCATGGACCTATTGCTTTGTTGGATGCAAAAGTGCCAGTCGTGGCGATCGCTATGCCTGGAAGTGTCTACGAAAAAGTCATTTCTAACGCCCAAGAGGCAAAAGCCCGTGATTCTCGGTTAATTGGTGTGACTCCAGTTAACGATGGGGAAGCAGCGGAAATCTTTAACGATCTTATCCCGGTATCAAAAGTCGATGAATTGCTTTCTCCAATTCTCACGGTGATTCCTCTGCAATTGCTGGCTTATCATATTGCGGCGCGTCGTGGTTTGGATGTCGATCAGCCAAGGAATTTGGCGAAGTCTGTAACGGTGGAATAATATAATTTCAGGTGACATACTCCCACACCGAATCATAGATTACGGTGTGGGCTTCTCAGACAATCCGGCTATTGCGCGCGGAGGCTCTGAGCTTTAAGAACGGAATGCCCTACCGCTCTATTTCTTATATTTATCGCTGCATTGTGGTCACGACCGAGGCTCAGACCACACTGGCAAGAATGCCATCTTTCATGCAGCTTTTTAGGAACTTTTGCACCACAACTAGAGCAATCTTGAGACGTGTTCTTAGGATTTACAGCTATTACTAGCAAACCAGCATTTTCGGCTTTGTTTGTAAGTATTGATAGGAAGCTTGACCATCCAGCATCATGCATAGATTTAGCTAGCCGCGTTCTTGAAAGTCCTTTAACGTTGAGGTCTTCATGAACAACAACGTCATATTTTGATAGCAGTTGTTTTGCTGTTTTGAAATGGAAATCTTTACGTTTGTCAGCAACTTTCTTATGCTGTTTAGCCAGTTGCTTAACAGATTTATGTCTACGGTTGCTGCCTTTTTTACGACGCGATACCCGCTTTTGAATAACTCGCAGACGTTTTTGAGCTTTGCGGTAGTGTTGAGGAATTCCAACAGGTTCACCATCAGAAGTTGTTAAAAACTCCTTTAAACCCATATCAATTCCTGTTATTGATTCGGGATTAATATCTGGTTTAACAGTAGGAATTGTTGCATCTTCAAGACTAACGGTACAATAGTAACCATCAGCCTTCTTAGTAACAGACGCAGTTTTTACCTTGAATCCATCAGGTATCGGACGATGCAAAACAATCTTAATTTGACCTAGTTTTGGTAGGTTGATTAAGTTACTTTGAATGCAATCATCTTTCATTTGTGGATAGGTAAAAGTCCGGTAACGGTCGCGAGATTTAAAGCGAGGTCTACCGCTTCTATTACCGTTGCTATCTCCACTTAAAAAACGGTCAAATGTTAACTTAACGCGACTACATACATCCTGCAAAACCTGTGAATGAATATCACCATAATGAGGATGAGTCTTTTTGAGGTTTGGTAGAGTTTTCTTTTGACTGTAATAATCTGGGTTGTCGCGTAATTCTGGAATATGACAAACAAGAGGACAAGCGTTGATTTGGCAACGATTTTGCTCATACCAATCAAATCTGTCAGCCAACAAGTAGTTATATTGAGCGCAAAGCATGGACAGCCATCTGTCTATACTTGCTGTTTGTTTCTTGGTTGGTCGTAGTTTGTATTGATATGCAGTCCTCATTTGTTTATCACCTCCTTCTTGCAGCTATGATAACATAAATGCAAAGGCGTTGTGTAGGCAGTTATGAAGAATAAAGCATTAAATTTGAGGATATCAGAACGCAGATTAAATAAGTTGCGGCTATATTCAGCTTGGAAAGACAAGACTATGACCCAAATACTTGAAGACTTCATTGACTCGTTACCGACTCCAGAGATAGGCAATTCCTCATCGACCAACGAGCGATAGTGAACTGCGTTCACTATCGCTCGTTGGTCAATTCGTCCGCAGCCCGGAATTCATCCCAACACGCTCCCTGAGTACAGGTACAGTGTGGGGCTTCTTCCGCTTCAAGCTAAAAAAGATTTTGTGGAGGAATAAAAAAGTCGTATAACAAATAAAAAAGTTATACAATATATAAAAAAGTTGTATAATTTACCGGTAGCTGCATACAGAAGCATCTACAGGAGTTTTTATGGCTAGACGTAAGCAAGATTGGACGCAAGCCAAGTTTGAGTGTTACTGTAAGGAAGATCCTGGTCAGGGTAGTGGGAAAGACTATCAGCCCTGGATAAAGTCAGTGGCGGTTCCCGCTTAATGGAGCGCTTCCAAGACACTGCCAATTTATTGACCGTTATAAAAACTTGCCGTCGCCAAGGACGTTCTGTCATTGAATTTTTTGAGCGAGCTATAAAAGCAATGGTCAATTCTAATATGCAAGCACCATCTTTAATACCTTAACTTTAGACCTGAATCCTTACAAAATAACTAAATAGTCATGGGGTTTAAAGTATCAGCCGCAACAATTGTCAACTCGTATTAAAAATATTGGGAATCGATAAATATGAGTTTATCACGTCAACAGCGTAAACAACTAGAACTCGCTTTAATCAGTGCTTTTCCAAGTATATCATTGCTTGAACGGCTGTTATATTTTGAATTAGACAAAAACCTAAAGGAAATTACTAGAGACAGCAGCTTACAAAACATTGTTTTCAACATAATACAAACAGCAGAATCTCAGGGATGGCTTGAAGAACTCATTCGTGTTTCATATAACGAGAATTCTGGAAATCCGCTTTTACAAGCAATTGCACAAGAATTATTCGCAGGGGAAACACCCCAAACTTCATCGCTTAATACACCCCAACACCGGAAAATTTTACTATTAGCAGCGCTTTCCCAGGACTTGCGTTTAGATAAAGAAATTCGAAAAGTAGAAGAAACTATCAAACGGGCAGTCCGACGAGATTTATTTGAAATAAAAATTAGAACTGCTGTACGTCCTCAAGATATTCGCAGAGCGCTCGCAGAAGAACGTCCTCAAATTGTGCATTTCTGTGGACATGGCATGGAGGATGGTAGTTTAGTATTAGAGGATGATTTTGGAAACCATAAACCTGTATTACCAACAGGACTAGCAGCATTGTTTAGGCTGCATAGTGATTATGTTAAGTGTGTGTTACTGAATGCTTGTTATTCAGCCTCTCCAGGACAAGCAATTAGCAAACATATTAATTATGTAATTGGCATGAACCAGCCAATTGAGGACAGAGCAGCGATTGTATTCGCTCAAGGATTTTATGATGGGCTGGGATATGAGAATGTAGATAATCTGGATGTGATTCAAAGAGCATTTAACGAAGGGCTCGTTGCAATTGAATTAGAAAACCTTTTACAGGATGCAATACCAATTTTGTGGAATTTGGGTACTGCTCAAGAATTATTAATATTAACAAGTTACAGTCTTTTTGAGGAAGGAAAAGTAAGTATTAAAGGACTTCAATCAATTTTGAGGCAAGTTCCAGAATCAATTTCAACAGCAGGTCTTGTTGATGATGCTATAGAAATAAACAGTACAGATCCTGATAGTGCTGAATATGGCAAGTATATCGTTCCATTTTATAAAAAGGTAAAACAAATTCAATCACAGATTCACAAGGAAACCTCTCTTAATTCATCATTGAAAATTGTTGCAAATTCTTTAGAAAAATCTATTAAAAATATTAAATGGCACAGTTTTTTCTCTGTAATACCTAAACCTAGATTTGGGCTAAAGCACAATGAAAGGCAACAACTAAAATTTGTTGTTACTAACATTACTAGTACCGAGATACCAGATATAGAGATGAATATACAGTCATCTGCTGAAATAGAAATTCAAGAAAATAATACATATAAAACATACAAAGCAGGTGAAGAATATGAATTTCTTTACTTCGTGAAACCACTTGTAGCGAAACAAATAGCAATCAGCTATAAAATTAATGGTAATTTTGGTAAACCTATTTATGTTTCGTCCAACCGGACAAATCCATTTGTTCCAGGTCAACCCGCTTTTAGCGCACATTTTGTTGGTCGCGAGACTGAATTACAACATATACGTGAGGAAATTTATAAGCAACATTTTTTAATTTTTGGTCCACGTCGGATTGGAAAAACCTCTGTTTTGTATCAGTTAAAGGAGGAATTAGCGGAAAGCTACCTACCAATATATATCTCTTTACAGAAATTTAATACAACAGATGGTAATTTACTTTTCGACCAACTTGTCAAGGATATTATGTGTGAATTAGCCGAACGAAAACAATTTTTCGTTCAAGATTCAGAGACGACTGATGATAGGCTTAAGAAGCTAAAAAATAGTCTTAAAGATGAAAGACTATTACTTCTTATAGATGAAATGGATGTAGGAAAAGAAGTAAATGATTTTTCTATTTTCTTAGAACGAATGCGGGCTATGATGCAACAAGAATCTTCAATCCGTGTTGTATTTTCTTCTGGTCCATTTATAACAAAAGATTTAGTTAATTACAGATCTCCACTTTACAATATGGTAAAGCACATTTCCTTAAATCGCTTCACACCGCAAGCTTCAGAGAAATTACTTCGTTTAGCAGAAGATCAAGACATCAGATTTGAAGATGGAATAATCCAAGAATGTCTCCACTGGACTGGCAACCTCCCTTCATATCTACAAATCTTAGGTGATAAGATATATCATAATCTTAAAGACAAAGATATTTCTGATAGAAAGGTATCACAACCAATTTTAGCTGAAATTAAGCATTTAATGAAATATGATCCTATTGAACGGAAGCGCATGTGGGATATGTTAAGTTGTATAGAAAAAGCAATTCTTGCTTTTCACGCCCATAACAAATTAGCAGATATAGCTCAAATTAAAAAAGACATTGAACAAATATCTGGTAGAGATTTTCCTTTTTCTGATATTAGAGAAGGATTAGAAAATCTTGTTGGATATGGTTTTTTGAAAGATAACGGGGGTAAATATGAAGTAACAGCGGAACTAATTCAAGAATGGCTAATTAGTATTTTATCTTACCCAGAAGAGATACAAGATATTTTTAATAATTATAGCAATGATATTGAATGAGCATCAAAAAAGATTAATACTCGAATATTTTAATCCTGCTAAACCTGTTACAACACCAACAAACCTTAAGGGAAGAGAACAAGAACTTAAGGAAGGTATAGATTATCTCCTTAGCGGAGACTGTATTATTATCCAAGGTTCTAGAAGAACCGGGAAAACTTCACTTCTACATTGTCTTCGCGCACTATGTTTAGAACGAAATCAACGTTGTGCATACATCTCTTTTCAGAGTATTGAAAACTATGATAGTAAAACGTTTGTACATCATCTAATTCTGGAACTATTCTCTGCGTTAAAAGTAGAAAACATTAATTCTGAAGAATGTAGATTACATACTTCTCTCAAAAAATTAGGGCGAGCTATTGAAACAAAATTCGAGGAGAATCCGTACATTGTTGTATTTATTGATGAGTTCCAAGCTACACAAGAACTAACACCAACAGAGAGAACTATCTTTTATAATCAACTTCGGAATGTGATTGATGAACGCGCTATTCATCCTGAGCTAAACAAGTTTGTCTTTGTAATTTCAACATCTCAGAGTCTTTCAGAACTCAGTAAAGGTACATCATCCACTTTGGCATCGGCGTTTACAAAAACTTTTATATTACGTAATATCTCGAGGAGTAGTTGTAAAGAATTAATACAACAACCGTTCAGTAATATTATAAAAATTGAAGATGAGATTATTCGTCTTATTACTGAAGAGACTTGTGGAAATCCATATATTTTAAAACTATGGATATATACGACTTTGATAGCTAATTCTTCAGTATTCTTTTCAAATTCAACAACATATAATATTCAAGAATTATTTGAAATTCAATTAAAAACCTTAGTTGAAGATTTATCTCATCCTCATTTCACAATGTTAACAAATGGTTTGAATAATGTTGAACTAGAGATTTTGTATGAGATAAATAAGTATACAAAAATGAGTGTGAAAAATATTTATAATGGATATTTAACCAATGGAAAAACAATAGATATCCCTTCTATAAGAGAAGCATTAAAAAAAATTGAAAATCTACAAATAATTTATAAAGACAATAATTATGAAATTTGTTTTTCTAACAAAATATATGAAAAATGGTTTACTTTCTTTTTTAAAGACTATAACGAAAAATCTCCATCCAATAAGGAAGCTGATAGTTCACTGGCACTTATAATGAAAGGTGGTGGTGTTAAAGGATTAGCTTATGTTGGTGCATTGAAAGAACTTCTTAGAGAATCTTATAATTTTAATTGGTTTATTGGTACTTCAGCAGGAGCAATTGCTGCTGTTTTACTTGGAGCTGGGTTCACTTTAGATGAACTCACACGTCTGCTTTCTGAAAAAAATTACCGTGATTTCCTTGATGCAAAATGGTATCAGTGGCCAACAAATTTTATTTTTTATGGAGGACTCTTTCCAGGTGTTAAATTTACGGATTGGATTGATAAACTCTTAGCAGAAAAGCTTAACAGCCCAGGACCTGTTAAGCTTTGTGATCTGCCTTACCGAGTGACAATATATGCTAGCCGTAGGGGTAAGGATGCACTTGTATTTGATTCCTACAATCCTGAGTCTAAAAATACACCTGCTGCATACGCTGTTCGTTGTAGTATGTCAATTCCTTTTATTTTTGTGCCTCAAAGAGAGGCCGGTTTAAGAGTGTTTGATGGTGGTATGCAAAACAATTATCCAGTAAGAATTTTGCTAGGTGATAATCCAGGTTTAAAGTTTGTAGGTCTTTACTTAGGTGCTGAGCATTACGAAGGGCAAGGAAAGGAAGGATGGGTAGTTAGTGATTTACTGTCGATTTGGACGGAATCTTCTGATGTTGAAGCGCTCAGATTATACCAAACTCAAACCGTTATAATTGATCCGCGACCAATCTCAACTGTAGATTTTGGTCTTGCCGACCACGAAAAGAAATTTTTACTAAAAACAGGACGCCTAGCAGCTCTTAAATTTCTACGTAAGCGAGGTCTAATAAAAAACGACAATGAAGTTGAATCGGAACAAGAACAGGTAAGACTGGAGCGCGATACACTCACCATTAGACGAAGGAAACAACGGCAACAACGTATAATCATAGTAGTGGCTATACTCTTGATAATAGTAATATTTATAGTGTGGAATTTCCTGACTCACTAAACTCCGTCATTTTGAAAACTTATAATAGAAGCTAACCCTATTTTGTCACTCTCGGAAAACAATAATCGAAGCCAAATTCTGAGATTTTGATTTAATGAAGGTTTGAGGCTTTATTTTCGCTCCAGAAACTAAAATTTATAGACAAAAAGTGGAAATTAAAGCCCTGTAACCGTTTGGGCGATTGGGTTCTCCCAAAGTGACAAAACAGGGTGGAAGAACTTACTCCGATTGTTTTGAACTAGGTTGCGCTTCTATTGACCTAGAAGGAATTCCCGAGTCACAAACCCCTGTACTCAAAGCCAGACGACGTTACTATCAAACACAACCACAAACCAATTTCGAGAGTGTAGCGTCTGCAAAATCTTCTGCTAGGGATGATTTTAGGAGCGATGATTTCAAGGTTGGACAAAATCGCTCTGTTTCTATTGGAGGTAGTGTCACTGGTAGCGCAATTCTTTCAGGCGATCGCAACGTTGCCAATATACAATTTCAGCCAGTGAGTTTACCTGCGCCTGAAAGTGTTGATATTCGAGCGGAACTCAATGCGCTGCATGAAGCACTGGCAAAGCTGGAAAGTCCGGATCGTCGCAAGATTGAGAATGCCTTTGCTGATGCCTCAGAAGAGGTAAACAAGCCCAAGCCGGATAAAGATGAGGTGGGGAAGGCATTAGACCGAGCGCTTGATTATGCCAAGAAAGCTGAGGGATTTGCTTCTGTGGTTGAAAAACTTAAACCTCACTTAATCAAAACAACGGCTTGGTTAGGAGAGAACTGGCATAAGCTACTAAGTATCGTTGGTTTGGGAATTTAACAGGAGTGCATTGATATTGGAGCAAAATTGATGAGTGACAGCACTTTTGGGGGAGAAAATCGCAGCATTGCAATTGAACGAGATGCACTCAGCAGTGCGATTATTTCAGGGGATGGCAATAGGGTTGTCATTTACCAATATCACACCGCTCAACAAATTCAATCAGAATTATTGCCTGTTGAAACTAACATTGGTCCCAATCCTTACAAAGGTCTGTTGGCGTTTGATGAAGAGGATGCGGAGCGCTATTTTGGTCGGGAAGCGCAGATTTCGCGACTGTGGAATGTGTTTCGCACTCTTCACGAGGATGTATCTCAAATCCGCTTGCTCCCCATTTTAGGACCATCGGGAAGTGGTAAGTCTTCTCTAGCACGCGCCGGATTAATTCCAGAACTAGCGCGGCGACCCCTTCCGGGAAAAAAGCAGGCGCAGGTGACGATACTGGTGCCTGGGGCGCATCCCTTGGAAGCTTTAGCTGGGGTTTTGGCGCGGGTGGCGACACAGGACCTTACCCCCGTGGCGAAGACACGGGAGTTTGTTGATGAATTGCAGCGCATTAATAAGACAGGTGCATACGATGGTTTGCGGCGCATCGCTGATATGCTGCCTCAAATTGCCCAATCTTCCTTAGTAGTGCTGGTGGATCAGTTTGAGGAGGTCTACTCGCTGTGCAAAAATGCTGATGAACGCAAGGCTTTTATTGAAAATTTAGTTGATGCTGCTGCTGACCACTCTGCCCGTGTTTCTGTGATTGTAACCTTACGCAGTGACTTTCTCGGCGAAACCCAAAGGCATCCTGTGCTGAATCAACTTGTTGCTCAACTCGGCTTAATTATCCCAGCAATGACTGCTGATGAACTGCAGCAAGCTATAGCCAAGCCAGCAGAACTGGCGGGTCATCCTTTAGATGAGGCGACGGTGAATTTATTAGTTCAGGAAGCCCAAGGACGAGAGGGAGCATTGCCCTTGCTTCAGTTTGCTCTCACAAGAATTTGGGAAGGGTTAACCCAAGGAATTGAACCTGCTGTAACGCTGAAACAAATCGGTGGAGTTGGCGGTGCGCTGGCTGGGGAAGCTCAACGGATTTTTGACAACCTCAGTCCTGAAGAAAAAGAAATTGCCCGACGCATTTTTCTGGGATTGGTACAGTTGGGAGAAGGGGCAAAGGACACCCGCCGCCGTGCTGCGTTTGCAGGGCTTGTCTCACACAAAGACAGTCCAGAGCAAGTCAAACAAGTGATTGGCAAATTTGCCGCCCGTGATGTGCGCTTAATTACCCTCTCCTCTGTTCCAGAAGCAGGCGAAACAGCGGAAGTGACTCATGAAGCGCTGTTTGAGCACTGGCGTCAGTTGGATCAATGGTTGGACAGCAGTCGCAGTGACATACGCTTTGGGCGTCGCTTAGAGGAAGCTGCAAAAGCTTGGGATGAACATGAGCGCAAAGAGGGAAGTCTTTGGCGTCCTCCTGATTTGGATTTGCTGCAGCGTTATCACCAGCGAGCGGGTAACGACATGACACCGCTGCAATTAGAATTTTTCTATGCCTCCGTGGATGCAGAAGAGGCAAGGAAGCAAGCCGCTATTAAAGCGGAGAAAGAACAAAAACGGCAACGACAACTTTGGATTGGGGCGTTAAGTACAGGTTTTGTATTCACAACAACAATAGCATGCTTTGCTATTTACCAGTGGCAAGGCTCAGAAAGAGGGCGAATAGAACAAACTGCTTTAGCAGCCAAAAGTTTGTTATCAGCAGATCCCTTAACAAGTTTGGTAACAGCAATTAATCTTGTAGGACAAAGTCGCTCACCTTTGTTTAGTTTCCCCAATCAATCATTACCCTCATCAGTACAAGACAGCTTATTCAGTGCAGTCCAAAATAGTAGAGAGAAAAATATTTTCAGAATTCATAACAGTTCCGTAAACTTAGTAGCAATAAGTACAGACGGTCAGACAATTGTCAGTGGTGGTGATGATGGCAAAGTGCGGTTGTGGGATAGCAAGGGCAAGCAAGTCACTGAATGGAGAGGTCATCAGGGTGACGTAAATTCAGTAGTAATAAGTACAGATAAACGGACAATTGTCAGTGGTGGTGATGATGGCAAAGTGCGGTTGTGGGATAGCAAGGGCAAGCAACTCGCTGAATTGAGAGGTCATGATCATTCGGTAACATCAATAGCAATCAGCACAGATAAGCAGACAATTTTGATACTCCCCACGGCTAAAAGCCGGGGGATTCTTGAAGAGTCCACAAACGAAC